>CAYLIR010000041.1:0-10334 GCA_964383515.1 uncultured Acidimicrobiaceae bacterium | reverse complement strand
GCCGTACGCCGTCGTCAGGCTCCCTTCGCTCACCTCGTCCCACGACATGAACGAGCAGGACACGTCCGCACGTGCATGGCTGGAGTGGATCGACAAAGCCAGCCGGTCACACAGAATCGTCATCTCGTCGGAACGCCCATTGACCGCGGGCCTCGAACGCTACAGACTGCGGGGGCCGATCGAAGACATCCACCATGTCCTCGCCTATGCCGACCTGGTGATCGGCGAATCGGCAACGATGGCCGCAGAAGCTGCGGTGCTCGGAACACCCGCAACGCTTGTGGGAGCTACCTCACGAGGCTACGTCGACGACATCGAGCGGCGATACGGCCTCATCCGCTACTTTCCCCCCAACCGGTTCGAGGATGCAGCGAAGGAGTCGTTGGCGATACTCGATGGCTCCACACATCGGTCTCCCGAAGCCGCCCAACACAGGCTCATCGAGGAGCACATCGATGTCACATCGTGGCTCACTGACCATCTCGTGCATGCGATGACGCGCAACGGTGTCCGATGAAGGTGGCCATGGTCGCCAACGCTGCAGCCACCCATACCCAGCGCTGGGCGCTGGCCATGGCAGAGACAGGCCACGACGTGCGGGTGTTCTCCGTACGGCACCATCGCATCGACGGTGTCGATGTCGATGCTGTGCTCCCACGAGATGTCGTAGTGGTCCCGCGTGTGCCACTCGCTGTTGCATACACTCGGTTCCGCCTGACCCTCGGTCGCAAGCTCACAGCGTTCAGGCCCGACATCGTGCACACCCATTTCGCGTCGACCAACGGGTACATCGCCGCACGCACAACGACGATGCCCACGATCCTCACCGTTTGGGGATCCGACGTCGTGCCACGGCCTGGCCGCAGCCTGTCACCTCTCAAACGTCTGCGGGACCGCATCGCGATCGAACACGCGTCCATCGTGACGTCAGCCAGCCCCTTCATGGCCCGCCATGTCGAAGCGATCGTCCCGGGCGCATCCGTCGAGATCGTGCCCTTCGGCGTCGATCTCAAGCTCTTCTCCCCCACACCGAGACCGAACAACCACCATCTCATCGTCGCGAAGTCCTTGGAGCCTCGCTACGGCATCGCGTACGTGATCGAAGCCATGGCTTCGGTCGTGTCGTCCGTCCCGGATGCAACGCTCACGGTCGCAGGAGACGGTTCGCTTCGCCGCAAGCTCGAGCGCCTCGCCAACAACTCTCCTGCAGATATCCGCTTCATCGGCAAGGTCGACCATGACGATCTTCCGAAGTACATGGCCGATGCGGCGATCGTCATCAACCCAACGATCGTCGAGGAGTCCTTTGGAGTCGTTGTCCTCGAGGCACAAGCGATCGGCAGGCCGGTCATATCGACGCGTGTTGGAGCGGTTCCCGACGTCTGTGTCGAAGGCGGAACAGCGCTTCTTGTTCCACCACGTGATCCCGATGCCATGGCACAGGCCATCGTCGCCGTGCTCACCGGGACGCGCCTGAGCGAGGCCGCAACGCTGGGCCCACGATTCGTCACCGATTCGTTCAGCTGGGAGGCCTCTGTGGCAAAGATGGACACGCTCTACCGGACAGCCGCCGATGCGTGACGACCTGATCCCACGATGGGTATCGTGGCTCATCGCCGTCGTCGGCCTCGGCATCTTGGTCGCTGTCATCGCTCGGTCAGGATTCCCGGCAGGCGCCGCCCACGTCACCGTTGTATCGGTTGCCATCCTTGTCGTGTCCCAATTGGCCTATCTCGTCACCGAGAGCCTCCGGTTGCAATCGATCCTGCAGCACGCCGCCGGGATGGCGTTCGACGTAGCCACGATGTTCCGCATCTTCGTGATGGCGAGGATCCTCAACCTCGTCGTGCCCCAGTCTGGCAACGTGTACCGCATCGCTGCGCTCAAGGACGAATACGACGCACCGGTCGTCGAGACCGCCGGTGGCCTCGCAGCCTTCGTGTGGATATCGGTCTCTGCCAGTCTCGCGCTGTCGACGATCCTCCTGGTCGTTGCTGGTTCCCGAAACGGTGAGGAACCACCGGTCGCTCCCCTTCTGCTTGCTGGCATGGCCGCACTCGCCGTCGCAGCGCCCTCGGTCATGCTTGCGCTCGCGACGAGAATGCGCAGCGAGAACACCATCCTCGTCAAGGTGCGCCGGGCAGCCGTTGCAGCACTCGACGCAGCACGCCACCCGCGTACCCTCGCTCGCTTCCTTGGATGGTGGCTGCTCAGCCTCATCGTCATCGTGATCATGTACTCGACAGCCTTCTCCATGGTCGGGCCTGTGCCGTCCGTCGCCACGCTGATCGCGCTCTATGCGCTCGTGCAAGCAACATCGTTCATCGTGATCACCCCTGGCAACATCGGCATCCAGGATCTCGGGTTCGCCGCGATAGCAGTTGCTTTCGGCTCCGATCCTCCGGTAGCGGCCGCTGCTGCGCTCCTCATCAGGATCTCGGGTATCGCCGTGATCGCCCTCGTCGGCATCGGAGCCGCGTGGGCGCCGCGTCGAACCCGCAATGCCCGATGACCTCTCACGTCAGCCACACTGATCGCCGTGTCACGCCGGGGCACGGGTGCTCACACTCGGACTGAGGAGGTTGCTGGCCCCATTCGGTACCCTGCCACCATGTCGCGCTCTACGAAAACCATCATGACCCTGCTCGCCGCGCTCGCGCTCACCGCATCTGCCTGTTCGTCGTCGGACGATGTTGCTTCCACCACAACCACACGCGCTCCGACGACGACCACCGCCCCGACAACCACCACCGTTGCGCCAACGACCACCACCGTTGCCCCAACGACCACCACCGAACCCGAGCCAACGGCAGCTCCGTCGATCAACGGCCTCGAGGCAGACGAGGACATGATCAACCGGCGCGTCGTTGCCGTCAAGATCGACAACCACGTGCGGGCACGGCCACAGGTGGCCCTCAACGAGGCGGACGTCGTGTACGAGACGCTCGTTGAAGGTGGCATCACCCGTTTCATCGCGCTGTTCCAGACCAAGGACGTCGACAAGGTCGGCCCGAACCGTTCAGGCAGGGTCACAGACTCGGACCTCATCAAGCCGCTCGATGCCGTCTTCCAGATCTCCGGCGCACAAGGATGGGTCAAGGACATCTTCCGCAAGGACGGCATCCACGTCCTCTACGACAACGGCGCCACGACGTACCGAGACGGGTCACGTCCACGGCCCCACAACCTCTTCACGTCGACATCCAAGATCCGCGCACGCGCCGATGCAAAGGGATGGAGCAACGAAAACCCCGGCAACATGTTCCTCTTCGGGGAGGCGCCGGGCAGCGACGATGCTGCGACATCCGTCTCGATGTCCTTCTCGAGCGGGCCGAACTCGAACTGGGAGTGGGACGGCGAACACTACCTGCGAGCCAACGGACGCACGGCCCACGACACCATCACCCCCGATGGGAAGAGAGAACGGGTCACCGCAGATGTGCTTGTAGCGCTCGTCGTGCGCGAATACATCGCCAAGGACCCGGTGAGCAACGGAACCTCGCTGCCCACCGCCGACACCGTCGGCACAGGGAAGGCATACGTCTTCTACAACGGAGATGTCGTCGAGGGCACATGGTCTCGAAGTGCAGATACCGAGATGTTCACCCTCACGAACACCGATGGAACACCGATGGTCATCCCGGCAGGCAGGCTCTGGATCTCCTTGATTCCGAAAACAGAGTCCGTCACCTGGAAGTAGCCTCCCGTGCGGTCTGCGGTCGACATCGCTTCGCAGGTTCGCACCGGTCGCTGCAGAGCCGAGCAGGTTGTTGCAGAGTCGATCGCCGCGGCACATGCATCCCAGGATTCGCTCAACGCGTTCACGCTGATCGACGATGAAGGGGCGATGACCCGTGCGAGAGCTGTCGACATGCTCATCGCCCAGGGCAAAGATCCCGGCCCACTCGCTGGCGTGCCCGTTGCGCTCAAGGACATCATCGACCAGGCAGGTCTTCCCAACACGAAGGGAGGGTCGTTCCCCGTCGAGCCATCGAGCAACACAGCGACGGTCGCGCGCCGCCTCGGCGCGGCAGGAGCCGTCATCGTCGGGCGTACCAACCTCCACGAGTTCGCATTCGGCTTCACCTCTGAGAACCACTGGTTTGGGCCGGTACGCAACCCCTGGGATCTCGCCACGTCTTCTGGCGGATCGTCTGGAGGCTCCGCTGCGGCGGTTGCTGCGGGGGTGACGCCCATCGCCATCGGAACCGACACAGGTGGGTCGGTGCGCGTGCCAGCGGCCATGTGCGGTGTGTTCGGGCTGAAGGTCACCCATGGGAGAGTGCCCCTCACCGGGGTGTACCCCCTCGTTGCCTCGTTCGATACCGTCGGGCCACTCGCACGCACGGTCGACGACCTCACAGCCGCCTACCTCGCGACCGCCGGAGACGACGTTGCGGACCCTTGGTCTCGTCCTGTGGCGGTGCAACGGCCTGCAACGCGGGTCGATCCTGCGACCGTGCGGCTGGGTGTCATCACCCAGTGGCACGACGCCCCTCACGCCATCAACGTGGGCAGAGCGGTCTCGGCGTTCGTCGATGCATGCGCCGGGGTCGGCTACAAGGTCGAGGAAGTCGATGAGCCATCGCTCGCACCGATACCCGAAGTCACCGCCGCGTCGCGCGCCGAGATCCTCGATGTCCACGGTGAACGATTCGAGAAGCATCCAGAACGCTACGGACCCGACGTCAGGAAGCGACTGGAGCGATCCTACGGAGTGACACCTCACGAGATGGTCGTTGCCGCCAGGTGGATCTCGGAGGCGCGAGCGACCATCGCACGCCTCCAGTCGGAAGGGTTCACCGCCCTCGTCACACCAACGGTCGGCACCGCGTCCAAGACGATCGGCAACACTACCGTGGACATCGACGGCTCCCCCGTGTTCTACCGGGTACCCCTGTCGAGTTTCACCGCCCCCATCAACGCGATCGGGATTCCCGCTATCGCGATGCCGATCACCGGTACCGGGACACCGCCGGTCAGCGTGCAGTTGGTCGGGCCCGCGTGGTCGGAGGGACATCTCCTCGCAGTCGCCCGCCACCTCGAAGCCAACGAGATCGTTGGATACGCGCCCCCACCTGTCACGTTCAGTGCGGCGACAGATCGCTGATCCGGCCCAACAGCGTCTGACCCCCTTGTGGGGTAACCTCACGTCCACAAAGGAATATGCTCTGTGTGTAGCGTTCGTTGCGACGCGGCCTATGCGCCACACCCATGCTGGCAATGGAGCAGAACAGATCAGGAGACAAGAACGTGTCCGATGAGACCCTGACCGAATCACGGCCAGAACCAGAGCACATTGACGACGTCGTCATCCGATTCGCAGGCGACTCGGGCGACGGCATGCAACTCGCAGGAACACAATTCACCGCCGCTTCGGCACTGTTCGGCAACGACCTCGTGACGCTGCCCAACTTCCCTGCAGAGATCCGCGCCCCCCAGGGCACGATCGGGGGTGTGTCCTCCTTCCAAGTGCACATCGCCGACTGGGACATCCTCACACCCGGCGACAGCCCGGACTGCCTCGTTGCCATGAACCCGGCTGCGCTCAAGGCGAACCTCGGCGATCTTGTCGATGGGGGACTCATCCTGATCAACACCGACGCGTTCGACGAGCGCAATCTCGCCAAAGCCGGGTACACATCCAACCCGCTCGACGACGGCACGCTCGAGGGCTACCACGTCCTCACTGCACCCATGGAAATGCTGACGAAGGAAGCCGTCAAAGACACGGGGGTCAGGGGGCGGGCAACACTGCGGTCGAAGAACTTCTTCGCACTTGGGCTCATGTCCTGGATGTACACACGGCCGATCGACCCGGTCATCGACTGGGTGCGCAGCAAGTTCGGCGAGGACACGCCCGTGGGCAGTGCCAACATCCTGGCGCTCAAGGCGGGGTACAACTACGGCATCACGTCAGAGGCGTTCCACCACACGTTCATCGTCGACCCCGCGCCGCTCCCCGCAGGCGAGTACACCAACATCGTGGGGAACACCGCAACAGCGTGGGGGTTCATCGCAGCAGCACAACAGGCGAAGCTCCCCCTGTTCATCGGCTCGTACCCGATCACGCCCGCTACGACGATCCTCGAAGAACTTGCCAGGAACAAGAACTTCGGGGTCAAGACGTTCCAGGCCGAAGACGAGATCGCAGGCATCGGCAGCACGCTCGGCGCTGCGTTCGCTGGACGCCTTGCTATCACGACGACATCAGGTCCCGGCCTTGCGCTCAAGTCAGAGACGCTGTCGCTCGCCCTGATGATGGAACTCCCCATGGTCGTCGTCGACGTGCAGCGGGGCGGGCCGTCGACCGGGCTACCGACCAAGGTGGAACAGTCCGACCTGCTCTTTGCCATGTACGGACGCCACGGTGAGGCACCGCTCCCGATCATCTCGACCGCATCGCCCGCCGACGCGTTCGATACGGCATTCGAAGCTGCGCGCATAGCGATCACGTACATGACGCCGGTGATCCTCCTCACCGACGGCTATATCGCGACATCTTCGGAACCGTGGAAGCTCCCCGACGTAGAGGCACTTCCGGATATCTCGCGGCCGTTCGCCAGCATCCCAGACGGGGAGCCGTTCCTCCCGTACAAACGCGATCCTGAGACACTGGCCCGGCCATGGGCGATTCCCGGACAACCTGGTTTGGAGCATCGCATCGGGGGCCTCGAGAAAGACGCTGTGAAAGGCACGGTCTCGTACGACCCGGACAACCATGAACTGATGACCCACACACGCGCGAACAAGATCGCGGCACTCGCCAAGGCGGTCCCGGACGTCGACGTGTACGGGGATGAAGGGACCGACCTCCTCGTCCTTGGCTGGGGCTCGACCTACGGTGCGATCCGCACAGCGGTCGATCGGGTGCTCAAGTCAGGACGCAAGGTCTCCCATGTTCACCTGCGCTATGTCAATCCACTCCCCGGCAACCTCGGTGACGTCCTGCGCCGGTTCGACACCGTGCTCATCCCCGAGATCAACCTCGGCCAACTGGCGCGGCTCATCAGGGCTGAATACCTGATCGAACCTGAGCAGTTCAACCGAGTGCTTGGCTTGCCGATGCGGGCGAGAGAGATCGAGGCCAGAATCAACGAAATCCTCGACGCAAAGGAATCAGCATGACCGACACATCTCGTTTCACACGTGCAGATTTCCAGACGGACCAGGAGGTTCGCTGGTGCCCAGGGTGCGGCGACTACACGATCCTTGCTTCTGTGCAAAGCTATCTCGCTTCACTCGACATCGATCGCGAGAAGCACGTGTTCGTGTCCGGAATCGGATGCTCGAGTCGGTTCCCGTACTACATGAACACCTACGGAATGCACACCGTCCACGGCCGTGCCCCAGCCATCGCCACCGGTGTTGCCATAGCAAACCCCGACCTCACCGTTTGGGTGATCACCGGCGACGGTGACGCACTCTCGATCGGCGGAAACCACTTCATCCATGCGCTGCGGCGCAACATCAACCTGAACATCATCGTGTTCAACAACCAGATCTACGGACTCACGAAGGGCCAGTACTCCCCGACGTCGGAGGTCGGGAAGAAGACGAAGACAAGCCCGATGGGCTCGATCGACCGGCCGTTCAACCCGGTCAGCCTCGCTATCGGCTCCGAGGCTGCGTTCGTTGCCAGAACGCTCGACATGGATCGCAACCATACGATGGCGATGCTCAAGGCGATGCACGAACACCAGGGTGCAGGCGTCCTCGAGATCTACCAGAACTGCAACGTGTTCAACGACAAGGCGTTCATCGACCTCACCGACAAGAAGACGAGAGACATGAACCGGATCTGGCTCGAAGACGGCAAGCCGATCATCTTCGGGCCGAATGACGAGTACGGCGTCGTCTTCGACGGCAAAGGGGCCAAGGTCGTCGAGGTCGCAGACGTTGGCATACAGGGGATCCATGTGCACAACGCAGCAGATCCGAACCCATCGGTTGCATTCGCATTGAGTCGCCTCTCGTACGGGCCATACGGCCCGACACCCCTCGGTGTCTTCCGCAACGTCGCTGTTGCAGACTATGGGCAGGAGCTGGAACGTCAGATCGCTGAAGCTCAGACGAAACAGGGTCCGGGCGACCTCGCGAAGCTGATCCGGTCACGAGGCACCTGGACCGTTGGGTAACCGTCGCACGCAGCGAAACTCCCGCAGCCGTGGGTGACACCACCGGCCACGGTGCTGTGTCGGAGCCGTCGGTTGCGATCGTGGTCCCGGTTCGCAACGAGGCAGACAGCATCGCAGCGACGCTCGACGCCTGTCTCGCCCAAACGTACACGGGGCCTCTCGAAGTCGTCGTCTCTGATGCGATGAGCAACGATGGCACGCGTGAGGTCGTCGAACGCTACATCCGGTCGCATCCAGTCAGGCTGGTCGACAATCCAGACCTCGTGACGCCCGCCGGGCTCAACCGTGCAGTGGACGCAACCGATGCAGAAGTGATCGTGCGCTGTGACGCCCATTCGCTGCTGCCCCCCTCCTACGTGTCCGATGCGGTGCGCATCCTCCAAGACACCGGAGCGGGCAACGTCGGCGGTGTCCAGCGAGCTGTCGGATCCTCACCGGTGCAGCGAGGTATCGCTCGTGCGATGACGAACCCGCTCGGCGTCGGGGATGCGCGGTTCCACCGAGGCGGTGACCCGGGACCGGCAGACACGGTCTATCTCGGCGTGTTCCCACACGACGTCCTCGACGAGATCGGCGGCTTCGATGAGACCCTCGTCCGCAACCAGGACTACGAACTCAACGTACGTATGCGCGCCGCTGGCCACACCGTGTGGTTCGATCCATCACTGGAGGTCTCCTATGCGCCACGAGCAACCCTGAGGGCACTCTGGCGCCAGTACTACGACTACGGCAGATGGAAACGTCGCGTGGTCGCCAAGCACCCCTCCTCACTCAAGCTGAGGCAGGCGGCCCCACCGATCCTCGTGCTCGGGCTCATAGGAGCCGTGGGGCTACTCGCTACACCGCTGCGCACCGCCGGCATAGCTGTGCTCGCCACATACGCCCTCGCACTTGCTGCTGTGGGAACATACGAGGCGGCGCGCACCCGCGATGGCGCGGCGTTCCTTGCAGCGCCGGCGATCGCAGTCATGCATATCGCGTGGGGGGCCGGATTCCTCCTCGGCAGGTAGCAGCGTCGTGCGCTGCGGCACGCATGGCGCCGTTTCCTGGACGACAACGTTCGGCACGGCTGACGATGCCGGCGCATCGCCTTGGGGCACCTTCGTGGCTGCCGCCCAGCGTGGAGCTCACGACTCGGGGAGGGCTCTGCGCTCCTAGAAATCGTCGACAGCGTCCTGGACGCCGTATGAGATCGCGTCAGGGCCGCCGAGCAGCGAAATGTGGTGAGCGCCAAGCCGGTCGATCTCGGCCGCCACCGATCCGGGAACCGACGCGGCAGTTACGAGCAGGATCGGAGCGTCTTGTGCTCCAGCTATCGCTGCACCAGCGAGCGCGTCCGCGTAGTCCGTTCCAACAGCGAGCAACGCTCGGTCGGCACCGTTCGGATAGCCTCGTTCGGAGATCGCGACAGATGTCCCATAGCGGTCAGCGCCAGCCAGTACGGTCACCGTGCCTGCGTACGACTTGAGGGCGGTCACAACACCGGAACGAACAACGGAGGATCCGCCGACAACGACGATCTCAGACGGGTTCAGCCGGTCGAGCTCCGCCCGTGTCGCCGAAGGCAGCGACGCAGTGCGGGTCAGGAGCAGCGGTGCACCGTCTGCGGCTGCCAGCCCGGATCCTGCGACCGCATCGGGGAAACCCTGGCCGGAACCCACATAGACCGTCCCTGCTCCCGCTGGTGCGATCTTCTTCGAAACGGCAACTGCGGTCCTGTAGCGGTCGTGACCCCATAGCCGGACCACCGGTCCGTACGCCGATAGCTCGCTCACAACACTGTCTGACACGGCAACGGGCCCACCAACGACGTAGATCGTTGCGGGGTTCAGCCGATCGAGTTCCGCCGCCACGATGCCAGGCAGCGATGTCGACTTGGTGAGCAGCACGGGGCCAGCGAACTCAGTCGCCAGCGGCGCAGCGGCGAGCGCATCGGGGAACAGGTCGCCTCGCACGACAACGACGGCTGGAACGCCACTGTCGAAGTTCGCCCACGACACCGCAACGGCCGTCTCGTACCTGTCGGCGCCTCCCCACCGGTCCACGGACGGATCATTCGGTGCGAAGGTTCCCGTGATCTGGTTGATGTGCGGAGACTTGAGCCCGAACTTCGACTGGAACTGGACACCCGTGAAGTGCTTCGTGACCGTCGATCCATTCGCAACGCCCCCAACGGCGATATCTGCAGGAGTTCCC
>CAYLIR010000040.1:0-10412 GCA_964383515.1 uncultured Acidimicrobiaceae bacterium | reverse complement strand
CGCCGTCTTCAATCGTGCCAGAGAGTTCGTTCGAGCGATCACGAAGCACCAGGTCGTCACCGATATCGCCCGCTTCGAGAGCGGTCGTGAATTCGCTGAGCGTGAGCTCCTCTGGCTGGGTCGCCTCGTTGAAAGCAAGCTGAAAACCCATGACAACGATGAAGATCACCGCGAGATACACGAGAATTGTTCTCGCAGTGCGATTCACGGTGCTCCTCCGGGTCGTGTGCCCCCGGATCCTCGATCCGGGCCAGAGGTCACATGGTACGCCGAACCTCTGTCAAGTTTCTCAGCGATCGGGTTCAGTCAGCGGCTTCTACCTCTGCAACGTATGGGAGGTTCCGGTATTTCCCGTCGAGGTCGAGCCCATAGCCAACGACGAACTTCGGTGGAATGTGGAAGCCTTCGTATGCCACATCCAACGGGGGACGTTCAACCCCATCCTTGATGAGCAGCGCCGCAAGAGCCAGGCTCGCGGGCCTGCGCACGCTGAGGTTCTTGAGCAGGTACTGGAGCGTGAGGCCTGTGTCCACGATGTCTTCGACGATCAGTACGTGCCTGTCGGCGATCTCCTGATCCAGATCCTTGAGGATACGTACCACACCTGAGCTCTTGGTCGCCGAGCCGTATGAGGAGATCGCCATGAAATCGAACTCGACGGGGAGGTCGATATGGCGTGCCAGGTCTGCCATCACCACGAACGCACCCTTGAGGATCCCGACAAGCAACAGGTCCTTGCCCCGGTAGTCATCGGTGATCCTGGCACCCATCTCTGCCAGCTTCTCCTCGATCGCTTCGGCTGAAATCAAGACGTTTCCGATCTTCACGAGTGCACGTTCCCTTCAATGAGCATGATGTCGTCTCCGTTGTGTGGTCTTGCCCATGCCGCCGTTCTGACGCCATGCACTGCTGCAATCTTGCCATCGTTCGCGATCACGAGCCAACACGAACGCGCTCGACGATCCACGCCATGGTCACGCAACAGTTCCGCTACCGGTGTCGAGCCGCTGCCGATGTCGATGCGATCTCCCGGCAAGAGCGGACGGACGCTGATCCGTTCGGACCCGAGCGGGCTGGCGATGACGGTGAAACGGCCCGCGGTGCTTTGGGGCACGGGGTACGTCGGCCGTGTAACCGTGAACAGGTGATTCCCCCACGGAAACGAATCTGCGCGTGTGATCTCGAGCTCAGTGTCACACGGCAGAGGATCGGAGGTGGCAAGCACGACCATGGATGCTTGTCTGATGACATGGATGTCTCCTCCGATGACGGCCGTTGCCCCTGTACGCGCGACCTCAAGCACGGATTCAACATCCTCAGCCGACCCGGGATACACATCGCCGCAGCGCCGCAGGGCGCTGCGGATCGCCCGCGTCGATTCGGGGAGGGGCGCCGACACCAGCGCACCTGACGGAAGGGCGACATGCCCCATGAACGTGCCGACACGGATCCAGGAACTGGCCGATTCCAGATACGCGTCGTCCCTGGCAAGGAGCGTTGCCGTCCTCGTCAGATCATCGACGATTCCGGGAGCGTAGTGTTCTGCGATCTCGGGGAGAAGCCTGTGGCGAATACGAGAACGCAGGAATCTGTCGTCGGTGTTCGCCGGGTCATCGACGAACACGAGACCGAGCTGTTCTGCCGCGGCGCGAAGCTCGGAGCGCCTGAACGCGAGGAAAGGACGTACCCACACCCCCCGGCGGCCTGGGATTCCCGAGAGTCCACCCGCTCCTGAACCGCGCATGAGCCGCATGAGCACGGTCTCGGCTTGGTCATCGGCCGTGTGGCCTGTCAAGGCGAGTTCACCATCAACCAGGTTCGCTTCGATCGCTGCGTACCTCGCGTGTCTGGCCCGCGCTTCGAGGTCTGGGCCGTCTCTGACCAGAGCATCGACGAACGTGAGGTCGACGCCGAGACTATCGGCAAGGCCGCGCACGGCTGTTTCGAGGAGTTCCGAAGATGCGAGCCCATGGCGTGCGAAGACGGCCCGGACCTGCCCGGCCGACACCGCTTCGATGGTCGCATGCAGCAGCACGGCAGAGTCTGCGCCGCCGCCAAGGGCGACCACACATGCGCGTCCGTCAACAGCGTTGCGTATCGCTGTCTGGAACCGCGACATCATCCATGCATCCGATCGAGCCACAGTGACGCATCACTGATCTCGGCGAGGGTTGGCAAGGTCTCTGGCGACTCCCACGCCATCGAAAGCGCCTCCCACGACGCGGTCTTCTCGACCTGCTCGATGAACATCGCCCCCTGCTCGTACTGCTTGAGCTTCATCTCGATACCGATGAGTTTCATGAACGCGGCGGTCTTGGGGTCTTTGCGCCGCGCCTTGAGCACGGACGACATCCGCGCGACGTCGACGATTTCACGCTCGCCGATCCTGTCCATGACGACGTGTCCGTGCCCCTCAAGCAGCGACATCAACGCCTGGACCTTGTCGAGCACTACCTGCTGCTGCGGGGATGCGAACATGCCGATGAGCCCCGCATCGCCGAGCACGTCGTCGAGCGTCATATCGCCTCGGGCGAACTCTCCGAGCACGCGGGCCAGTTGGCCGCCACTCGCCTTGGTCGAGGAAACGAGTTCGCTGACGAGCGACAGGAAGTAGCCGCGCATCCAGGGAACGCCCGTGAACTGAGCACGATGTGCACATTCGTGGAGCGCCACCCAGAACCGGAAATGGGACGGTCTGAACTCGAACTTCCGTTCCATGGCCAGCACGTTCGCACCGACGAACAGCACCGTGTCGCCCGTGTCGTCGTTCCCCGTGGGGAGCACGAGCTCGTACTGGCCGAGGACTCGTTTCGACAGGAAGCCGAGTACCGCTCCCAGTTCAGCGCCCATCACCTTGCCTGCTAGAGACTGCCCGATGCCCGATGACGATGCGAGAACCTCTTCGAGAGGTTCCATGAGGGCTGCGAACGATGCTGCGTTGGTGCGCACCCATTCGTCTCTGCTGATCACCCCGACGACCGGGGAGCCGGGAAGGGTCAGGCCGGTCTCGTCAGAGACCAGGTCGCTCGCATGGGCAACATAGCCATCAGCCATCATCGCGAACTTGCGTTCGTGATAGGTACCAGCCAGAGGGAACGACCCGCTGAAACGGCTGGCAACCGAGATCGCTGTGTCCCAATCGACGGTGCTCATGCGCCGGAGAGTACCCAGGTGCAGGGCACCAGATGCCAGCGGAGAGATGCCCCCGTGATCACTCGGTCGGGTTCAGCCGATGACCTGGTACTTCTTGCGGATGTTGCGGTTGTACCAGATTCCGAGCCAGGCGAGGAGGAGGATCGTGACGAGGATGAGCACCGGGTAGATGAAACGCGCCGTCCATGGCTGCTCGGCCCGTTCTGGTTCGACAGCGGGCGCTTCCACGGCTGGCCCCTCGCCTTCGGGGACCGCTGCGACGGTCGTAGCCGGGGCTTCGTCGTTCGACCCTGCCTCGGTTGCCGTTGCAGGGCTGACGATGGCCACAGTGAGGAGGGCGACCATGGCCAGTAGGACGAATCTGTGTATGCGCTTCATCGGGGACAGGTTAGGGCATCGCGACGCGAGAGCAAATGGCCGTGGTCGGCGAGTCGGAGCGCCCGCATCGCCTGCGCCCCGAGCTCGATCCGCAGTCGTCTCGCTCTAGGCGTCTGCCTTGACGATGCGGCCGCGGAGTCGCGGATACTTGGTTGGAGCGTGTGCGTAGCACCACTCCCTGCGGTTGTACTGGCTGAGCCTGGTCTCGCATCCTTGCGCCGCGCACGTGCGGTCGCTGGAGTAGGTCTTGGGTGCCCTGGTAGCCCCTGTGAACTTGCGCCCCTTGAGTGAAGTGTCTTGCATGCTGATCTCCTGGTGTTGGGAACCCAGACGTCAGCAGTCGGGGTCCTGTTCGTTTCGTTCTCGTTGTAACAACGCTCGGATGGACTCGAAAAGTTCCTCAGAAGGCTCGGTTCTTCCTCCCGATGCGATCCGTTCCTTGAGCTGTGCTTCGAATGTGAAGGCGTCCATGCACGATGCACACCGCTTCAGATGCCAGTGGATACGCGTCTTGTGCGACAGGGTCAACTCGTCGTCGATGTATTGATAGATGTATTCGATCGCCCGATCACAAGCGCTCATGCGTCTGGCTCCACTATTCCACGGTCGACTGCCACACTCCACAACTTCCTCTGGAGCGCTTTTCTTCCCCGATGTAGCCGAGACATCACCGTTCCGATGGGAATATCGAGTATCTCGGCGATCTCCTTGTAGGAGAATCCTTCCACATCGGCGTAGAGGACAGGCAACCTGAAGCTCTCAGGGAGCGATTCGATCGCTGCAACGATGTCATCGTCGACGAACATGTCGAGCGCCTCGACCTCTGCAGACCGTGACGCGCCGGATTGCTCACCGAGGCGCTTGTACAGGTAGAGATCCTGGAGTTCGCCGAGTTCGACTTCGTGTGGTCGACGCTGCTTCTTGCGGTACTTGTTGATGTAGGTGTTGGTCAGGATCCGGTAGAGCCACGCCTTGAGGTTCGTCCCTTCTGTGAACGAGTCGTACGCCCGATACGCCTTGAGGTACGTCTCCTGAACCACGTCTTCGGCATCGGCAGGGTTCCTCGTCATCCGCAACGCTGCAGAGTACAACTGCGGTGCGAACTGCATCGCGTCGTCCTCGAAGTTCACCTGGTCTGCCATGACTGGTAGGGTAGCGACGGCGCATCCCATCCGCCCGCCGTGTGGATGCCGTCACTGTTGCATACCGTCGCCGAAGATCGCGGACGCTCCTTCTTCCATCGGTTGGGCGTGACGATTCCCTGCATCCCACATCTGCTGCTGCGACCGCCTGTTCTTCGGATTCGAGGTCGTGGGGAATGCTCTGTGCCCCCCCTCATCCCGTGCTCCATCCACCGCAAGAGCTATCTCTGTGAACATGCCGAAGACGTGCCGGTTGGCGCAACAAGCTGCGAAGGCGCATACCCGTGCTCGTGCATGCAGGCATGCCCACGCGTCCTCGTATCTGTCAGTGAGCAGGTGCTCGTTCGCATCCTCGTTCCTCCGAGACGCCAGCTCACCGAGATCGAGCCGATCCGCGAACACCACTGCGCCCACGACCTCAGCTTCTGCCGTACCCCAACAACCCGCTTTCCAACGCGGGTACGTGTCGGGTGATCCCTCGGAGTCTTCGGATACGCCTATGTCGCCGCCGCGATCGCTTCGCTGAGCGTGAACCGACCTTCGTAGAGGGCTCGACCGACAATGGCGGCGCTGTAGCCGTCGCTCGACAGGCGCTTCAGGTCGCCGAGGGTTCCCACGCCGCCGCTTGCGATCAGGGACAGGTCCGGCGCCATGGAGCGCACGGATGCGAGGATGTCCATGTTCGGGCCGTCGAGGGCCCCGTCGCGTTCGATGCCGGTCACCAACGCGGTGCCGATACCGGCTTCAGCCACGCTGGCGACAACCGATGCGAGGGAGGCCCCCTCATCGAGCCACCCCGATCCGACCGCCCTTCCGTTGCGCACATCGATCGCAGCGACCACACCAGACGGGCCAACAGCGTCAACGATCCCGTGAAGCGCCGTTCCGCCATGAACCGCGGCAGACCCAACGACCACCCGCGTCGCTCCCGCGGCGATGGCACGGCTCGCCGTGACACCATCGCGGATGCCCCCACCCACTTGGAAAGAGACCCCCGCTGCGCCGAGCATCGCCCACAGGTTGGGAGAGGGCACCCCCGATCTCGCCCCTTCGAGGTCGACGACGTGCACGATCCGGGCACCATCGGCGATCCACCCGGACGCAACACCCACCGGATCGTCTCCGTAGGCAGTGACCGCGTCGTAGTCGCCCTGGACGAGGCGCACGACCCGGCCCCCGAGGATGTCGACTGCAGGAATGACGATCACGAGTACTCCATGTCCACAACGTGTTATCGTGCTAACATGCTAACACGCTGACACGTTCTGCGAAGCGACATGGAGCCGATGCATGCCAACCACATACGACCACGAATGGGCGCTCTCGGATGATGCAGCGTCGCTCATCGATGCCATCATCACACTCGATGACCGCGAGAGTGCCCAGCGGTTCTTCCGCGACCTATGCACGAAACGGGAACTCGATGAGATGGTGGCGCGATGGGCCGTTGTGCGTGGGCTTGCCGAAGGCATCTCCTACCGGGCGTTGCGTGACACCACTGGAGTCTCCACGGCAACGATCACCCGTATCAACGACTGGCTCCGCAACGGGACCGGCGGGTACAGCGAAGCGCTCGACCGTCTCGGTATCGAACAGGTCGACCGCTGATGGCCGAGACAACCCGCGTCGCGGTACCGAACAAGGGGCGCCTCTTCGACCCCACTGTGGATCTCCTGCGCACAGCGGGAATGCGATTCGAGGTCTCGTCACGGGCCCTCTCCGTCCCGGTCCGCAACATGCCCGTCGAGGTGCTGTTCGTGCGCGCGGACGATATCCCTGAACTCGTGTATGACGGCGTCGCCAGGTTCGGCATCACCGGACTCGACCTCGTCGCTGAGGCGTCCCTGGATGTGACGATCGTGTCTGAACTCGGTTTCGGGCGGTGCAGGCTCACGGCAGCGGTCGATGCGGGCTCATCGGTCACGTCGATCGACGGTTTCGCTGGCATGCGGGTGGCTACGTCACATCCCAATACCGTGGAACGGTTCTTCACCGACAAGAGCATCGACATCACGACCGTGCCGGTGAAGGGGTCGGTGGAGGTCGCTCCGAAACTCGATATCGCTGATGCGGTCGTCGATCTCGTGTCGAGCGGTTCCACGATGATGGTCAACGGCCTGCGACCGGTTGCGACGATCCTCGAATCGCAGGCTGCGCTCATCGCACGCGACGATGCTGCCGATTCGCCGATCACGACGATGGTACGTGCGGTCGTTGCTGCCAAGCGTCGGCGATACGTGCTCATGAACGCTCCAGAGAGCAAACTCGACGAGATCACCTCGATCATCCCAGGAGCCGATGGCCCTACGGTGATCCCGCTGACCCACGACGGCATGGTCGCTGTCCACTCCGTGGTCGATGCCGACGACATGTGGACAGTGCTCCCGAAGCTCGAAGCGGCAGGAGCGACAGCGATCCTCGTGCTCCCCATCGAGCAGATGATCCCATGACCGAGGGCATCACACGCATCGATCTCGCCACGGCGAGCCGCGAGCAGAGACGGACGCTGACGACACGTTCTGCTGTCCCCGATCCCGAAGTGCTCGCTGCTGCTGGGAGGATCACACTCGATGTACGCGACCGAGGCGACGAAGCGGTCACCGAGTACAACACCCGATTCGGTGGCGGCTCTGCATCAGGCGATATCACTGTGAGTGGCGAGACGATCGCTGCTGCCTATGCTTCCGCCGACCCGATGCTCATCGCTGCGCTGGAATCTGCGATCGTCACGATCCGTATGGTGCACGAGCGACAGCGCCCTGCCGACCATGTCGTTGCGCCGATAGCTGGCGTCACCGTGGCTCGGCGCTGGTCACCGCTGACGAGGGTCGGCGTCTATGTGCCGGGTGGTGGTGCCGCGTATCCATCGTCCCTGCTCATGGGTGTGGTGCCAGCTCAGGTTGCAGGTGTCGAACAGATCGCTGTCACCTGCCCGGCTGCCGTCGACGGGAGCATCGACACAGGCGTACTCGCTGCGTGCCACATCCTCGGCATCACGGAGGTCTACACGACAGGTGGCGCCCAGGCGATCGGTGCCCTCGCACACGGCACAGACTCGATACGGCGGGTCGACAAGATCGTCGGCCCCGGGGGAATGTGGGTGACCGCAGCGAAACTCGCCGTGTTCGGCACCGTGGGAGTGGACCTTCCCGCAGGCCCGAGCGAGGCGATCGTGATCGTCGACGACTCGTGCGATCCCCAGATCGCAGCGGCTGACCTGCTCTGTCAGGCTGAACACGGCCCAGACTCGATCGTCTGCCTTGTCGCTCCCGATGACGCGACGGCAGACGCCGTGCTCGCTGCCGTATTCGACCAGACGGCTCGCCTCGACCGGGCGGCCACGATCGAAGCGGCGCTCAGATCCTACGGAATCGTTGTGATCGCGCCCGACGTCGATGCAGCGATCGATTTTGCGAACGACTGGGGCCCCGAGCATGTGTCCGTCCTCACAAGGTCACCGGCGAAGGTTGCCGACAGGCTCACGAGGGCGGGTTCCGTGTTCGTTGGCCCGTGGACTCCCGAGTCTGCTGGCGACTACGCGACCGGGGCCAATCATGTGCTCCCGACAGGTGGGCTTGCTCGATCCTACGGACCGCTGTCGACCGAGGACTTCGGATCGTGGAGACAGGTGCAGCAACTCACCCGCTCCGGCCTCGAGCACCTCGCCCCGACGATTCGCACGCTCGCAGCCCACGAGGGCCTCACCGCCCACCAGGCGTGTGTCGACATTCGACTCGCATCTCAACCGTTGGAGGAACAACGATGACCCGCACAGCATCGATCACGCGTACGACCAACGAGACCGATGTTCGTGTCGGCCTCACTCTTGAAGGTTCAGGGGACGTACGCGTCGCAACGGGTGTGGGTATGTACGATCACCTCCTCACGTCGTTCGGGGTGCACGGCATCTTCGACCTCCACATCGCGACCACTGGGGACCTCCATATCGATGAGCACCACACGGTCGAAGACACGGCGATCGCCCTCGGTGAAGCCTTCGATGCGGCACTCGGAGACCGCTCAGGGATCACGAGGTTCGCCAGCACAACGCTCCCCATGGATGAGGCACTCGCACACGTTGCCATCGATCTCGGAGGGCGGGCGTATGCGGTGATCGACATCCCGTTCAGCGCTCCGTCCATCGGAGCACTCGGTACCCAGATGATCCCTCACGCCCTCGAAGCGTTCGCCCAAAGCGCCAGGATGACCGTGCATGTGACCGCCACCGGGCGCAATGACCACCACATCGCTGAGAGCGTCTTCAAGGCACTGGGGATGTCCATTCGGCATGCGTGCGAGCTCGACCCCCGCCGCAGCGGAGTCCCGTCGACCAAGGGTGTGCTGTGAGCGAGATCGTGATCGTCGACCATGGTGCAGGCAACCTCGTATCGGTGGCCAACGCGCTGCGTGCCATCGGCGAAGATCCTCGCATCGTGACAGAACCAGGCCAGCTCGGCTCCGCTGAAGCGATCGTGCTCCCCGGTGTTGGCGCGACGAGCCCCGCAATGGCCAGGCTGCGCGCAACAGGGATGGACGACGCACTCACTGCGTGGGAGAAGCCACTGCTCGGTATCTGTGTGGGACTCCAGCTGCTCTTCGACCGCTCGGACGAGGATGGGCAGCCGTGCCTCGGCCTCATCCCAGGGACCGTCCACGAACTCGGCGCCTCACTCCTCCCCCACATGGGTTGGAACGATGTCGCCCATACCGATGACCCATTGTTCGCTGGCATCCCCCAGGGTGAACCGTTCTACTTCGTGCACTCGTATGCACCTGTTCCCCGTGAGGACGACCATGTCATCGCTACTTCCCACCACGGCATGCCGTTCGTCGCAGCAGCACGTTCGGACAACCGCGTAGGCGTCCAGTTCCACCCCGAACGGAGTGGGGCAGCGGGGATGCATGTGCTCGCGAACTTCGTTTCCGCCCTCTCGAGCGTGCGCCGTGTTGCGTAGGCGCATCATCCCCTGCCTGGACGTACGCGATGGCCGCGTCGTCAAAGGAGTGCAGTTCGCGGACATCACGGACGCCGGAGATCCTGTGGAACTCGCCCGACGGTACGCGTCCCAGGGAGCAGACGAGATATGCTTTCTCGACATCACGGCATCGCACGAGGGCCGCGGCACGCTGCTCGACATCGTGCATCGAACCGCAGCCACCGTCACTATCCCACTCACCGTCGGTGGAGGCGTCGCAAGTGTCGACGACATGCGGGCCGTTCTGCGCGCCGGAGCGGACAAGGTTGCCGTGAACTCTGCGGCGCTTGCCCGCCCAGCACTACTCGATGCATGCGCCAGGGCGTTCGGTCGCCAATGCGTCGTGCTCGCGATCGATGCGAAGGCAACCGCTGATGGCAGATGGGAGGCATTCACGCACGGGGGCAGAAAGCCGACGGGTATCGACGCGGTCGCCTGGGCCAAGGAAGGGACGTCGCGTGGGGCGGGGGAGATCCTTCTCACCTCAATGGACAGAGACGGGACCCGTCTTGGATACGACATCAACCTGTTGCGCACCGTGCGAGAGACGGTGAGGGTTCCGATCATCGCCTCGGGGGGAGCTGGCGATACGGGCGACATGGTCGAAGCGTTCGCCGACGGAGGAGCCGATGCGGTACTCGCCGCATCGGTGTTCCACCACGGCACGTACACCGTAGGTGACGTGAAGAGGGATCTGGCAGCATCAGGCATTGCCGTGCGCGAGGTATCGGAGCTCACATGGCCATAGACACAGAGACCATCG
>CAYLIR010000039.1:7261-10416 GCA_964383515.1 uncultured Acidimicrobiaceae bacterium | reverse complement strand
GGTGTAGATCTCGGTGGAACCCAGATCATAATCAAAAAAAGTTCCTCCGGCCGATCCCTCCCGTCTCGCCGCCTGGTTCCGACGACGGATCCCGAGAGCACACTCGCTGCGGTGCGCGCCGAGCTTGCACATGTCAGCACGGACCGGGACGTCGCCGGCATCGGCATCGCCTCGTTCGGCCCGATGGACCTGCGGCCTGATACCGCCAACTATGGCACGATACTTGCAACCCCGAAACCGGGCTGGACGAACGTGGACGTGCGTCGGGCCTTGTCGATCCCAGGGGTTCCCGTCGCTATCGACACCGACGTGGCCGCTGCCTTGCTGGCTGAACGCATCTGGGGTGTAGGGGGAGAGGGCTCGGTCGCGTACCTGACCGTTGGCACTGGCATCGGCGGTGCTATCTGGTCAGAGGACCGCGTGGTCCACGGTGCGAACCACGCTGAGATCGGCCACGTACGTGTACCCCGACGTCCTGGAGATACCTTCTCTGGAAGTTGCCCGTTCCACGGCGACTGCCTCGAGGGTCTGGCCTCGGGCACCGCCATCTGGCAGCGATGGGGGATGCGGGCAGACGCGCTGGGCGATGCGCAGCAGGCGGCGCTCGACCTCGAAGCCTGGTACATCGCCCATGGCATTGCAACGATGTGTGCAGTTGTGCCCGTCGAGACGGTGATCGTCGGCGGTGGCGTGTCGAAGATGCCTGGCTTCCACACAGCCGTGGCGGCGCATCTCGAGGGGGCCTCGGGCGGCTACCCAGCGATACCGTTCGCGATCGGCGGTCCCCGTGTGGTAGCACCCGGTTTGGGAGACGATGCCGGCGTCGTCGGGGCTATCGAGCTTGCGAGAGCCATCGTCGGGCGCTGACACCGACCGGTCGGGAACGTCTGTCAGACGTTCGACGAGCCACCATCGCTGCAGCTATACGCTCGATGTCGACACGAGGTGATCCTCAAGCACACGCCACACGGATGAATGGCCGAGCTCGTACTTCATCGAGCGCAGCGTCGCGAGGAACGTCGGTATGGCAGCGCCTACCGACATCGGATTCGGCCGCGCAAGGTCCAGCACGTGCTCGTCCGGCCGCAGTACGAGGATCTCCGCATCCGGCCAGGTTGCCCTGATCTTTGCGATCTCTGCAGCGAGCGCCGTCCGTCCTGCTTTGTCGAAAACGTCCTCGTAGAAGTGTCCAGAACTCCTTGGCGTGTTCGCCGCGAGGGGGGCGATGACGAGCACAAGATCGAGTGGCTCAGGCAAGGCGAGGACGAGATCGGCCGATGTGCCGGATGCGAGCCCACCGTCCGCGTACCACCTGCCGTTGATCTTCACCGGTTCGTACACGAACGGGACGGCCGTGGACGCCGCAACGGCCTCAGCGAGGGCGGCTTCAGGAGCCGCCTCCGTCCCGAAGGGCGTTCGTGAACGCGTGTCGAGGTCGTAGGCAACGATGGCTGTGGGCCGCTCTGGCCATCCACCTGCCATCGGTCCGGCTATGTCCTGGACCCACTCTTGGATACCGTCCGTGCGGTACACACCGGGGCTGCCGAGAGCTGCATACAGGCTTGGCCGGCGCAGTGCAGGGAGCAGCCCTTTCTTGAGCCACCGGATACCGCCGCGCGGAGCGCCGCGCCGGTACAGGTATCGCGTCAGCCAGTCATGGATCTCCTCTTTGGTCTCCCCGGTTCCGACGAACGTGTCCGGATGGATCGCGTCGGCGCGCACCATCGCAGCGGCGAAGGCGCCGCCGGATGTTCCAACGACGACTTCCGCGCTGTTGGGATCCCACCCTGTAGCCATCTCCAGCGCCATGATCGCCCCGAAATGGAACGCAGCGCCGGTGATACCACCAGCTCCAAGTACGAGTCCTACCGTGCTCACCACCTGCAGCCTATCGCAGACGCGGAGCGTGGCCGTTCATCCCAACCAGGGCCATGCCTAGGGTTGCCCCATGGCCACAAGCAACGACATCGACGCGTTTCTGAGACGACTTGCCGACCACGATGGCTTCGCTCCATTCTCGGATGGAAAGCTGCCCATCGAGCCGGGATCCGACCGCGTTCTCGTCGTGTCAGAAGATGATCGCGTCGTTGCGCTGGCCGCATCTGCCGACCACGTACAACACGATGGCTCGTCCCATCGGGAGCTTGAGACAGCGGTGGAGCCTGGTATGCGATTCGCTGCTTTCGAGGGTGCCGTTGTCGACATGGCGCTTCCCGGCGTCGAAGAGGCGGGTTCGTCCAGTGTGTGGTCACAGCGCTCATCGCTCGACGAAGCGCTGACGGTACGTGGATTCGCTCCACGGCGCCACCTCGACTACATGGAGATGAGCCTGCCGCTCACCCGAGGGGAGGCTGGCCCGGCGATAGCGATCCGAACGTACACGACCGAGGATCTCGATGCGATCGTCTCGGTGAATCGCGCCGCATTCGGAGATCATCGGGAAGCCGCAGCGTTGGACGCCGCGGCGATGGCGAGGTACGAGAAGGAGCCCTGGTTCGACCCCCGTGGCCTGCTCATCGTCGAGGATCGCGGTGTCGTTGGCTTCTGCTGGACGCGAGTGCACGACAACGGCGATGGAGAGATCTTCAGGATCGCTGTGGATCCCGAGCGGCAGGGGACAGGGCTTGGGAGGGCGCTGCTGTACGCCGGTTTCGCCTACCTGTCGCAACAGCCTGCCGTGCAGAGAGGCACGTTGTGGGTTGACAGATCCGCAACCGCTGCGGTGAGCCTCTACCGATCTATCGGGTTGGTCGTTGAACGGACGAACACCGAGTTCGCACGCCGTTGATCAGCCGAAGGGCTGTCCGCACGATGGGCAATGATCGTCGGTTTCGCGCGTAGAAGCTGAGCACCACGGGCAGGGGAGATCGGCCAACTCCTCCAACGGGGTGAATCCGAGCGCAACGGCCCTGTCCGTGGCGACCGTGCGGCCACCGATCGCTACGAGTGCAGCGGTCACGAACACTGCAGCAAGAGCCATCTCCAACATCACATCTCCTTTGATCGCGCTGCCAATGTACATACGGAACGCGAAAAACTTCGGTATTTCCCGACGGCTTTCTTGGCGCCAAGTCCTCCCAGCGCAGTGGCGACCGCTGTTTCGTGAACCGTCATTACCCTTGCCGTTCAGCAACGAGAGAGCGAACACCGTGTCG
>CAYLIR010000039.1:0-7161 GCA_964383515.1 uncultured Acidimicrobiaceae bacterium | reverse complement strand
TCGTGAACCGTCATTACCCTTGCCGTTCAGCAACGAGAGAGCGAACACCGTGTCGATACGAATCACACTCCCGGACGGGTCAGAACGCGACTACGACAGCGGCGTTACGGGATACGACATAGCGAAAGACATTGGCAGCCGACTGGCAAAGGCAGCGGTAGCGGTCACCGTCGACGGGGCGATGTACGACCTGCATCGACCGATTCCCACCGATGCCGCAATATCGATCGTCACGGACAACACCGAAGCGGGCCGCCACGTGATCCGCCATTCCGCAGCCCACATCATGGCGCAGGCCGTACTCGACCTCTTTCCCGACGCAACGTTCGCTATCGGGCCCGCGATCCAGGACGGCTTCTACTACGACTTCAGCAACGACCGACCCTTCACGCCTGAGGACCTCGAGGCGATCGAAGCGAAGATGGCCGAGATCGTTGCCGAAGATCAGCCGTTCGTGCGTGACGAGATACCGCTTTCTGCCGCCAGGGAAGCCTTTGCAGAACACCCCTTCAAGCTGGAGATCATCGATGGTGTCGATGCGGACGAGGGCGTAGACGGCGATGTCGTGAGCACATACCGCAACGACCAGTTCTTGGACTTGTGCCGCGGCCCTCATCTGCCAAGCACGGGGCGGCTCCGGGCGTTCAAGCTGATGCGTTCCGCAGGGGCGTACTGGCGAGGCGACGAGAACAACGCGCAGCTGCAACGGATCTATGGAACAGCGTGGGAATCGACCAAGGCGCTCAAGGAGTACCTCGTCCAGCTCGAAGAAGCAGCCAAACGGGATCACCGGAAGCTGGGAGCAGAACTCGACCTCTTCTCCTTCCCCTCAGAACTCGGGAGCGGCCTTGCCGTCTGGCATCCCGATGGCGGGATCTTGCGACGGACGATCGAGGACTATTCGCGTCGTACCCACATCAAGCACGGCTACGAGTACGTTGTGACGCCACATGTGGCGAAGGCCGACCTATGGAAGACGTCCGGCCATCTCAAGTTCTATGCCGAAGGCATGTACCCGGTGATGGAGCTTGACGCCGGTGAGAACAAGCCAGGCCAGGAGTACTACGTCAAGCCGATGAACTGCCCGTTCCACATTCTGATCTACAGATCGCGCAGTCGTTCCTATCGGGAGCTGCCGCTGCGCCTCTTCGAACTCGGCACCGTGTACCGATATGAACGCAGCGGCGTGATCCACGGCCTCATGCGCGCACGTGGCTTCACCCAGGATGACAGCCACATATTCACCACCGAGGACGACCTCGCGCAGGAACTCAAGCGCCTACTCGATTTCGTCCTGATGGTCTTGCGGGACTTCGGGTTCAGCGAATTCGAAGCGGACCTGTCGACACGGCCAGCGAAGTACGTGGGCGACCTCGACCTGTGGAAGCAGGCAGAGGCGTACCTCGCTGCATCCCTCGAGACAGCCGGACTCGACTACCAGCTCGCACCGGGAGAAGGCGCCTTCTACGGTCCGAAGATCGACATCCACATCAAGGATGCGATCGGCAGGAGATGGCAGCTCAGCACGATTCAAGTCGACTTCGCCCAGCCAGAGAACTTCGATCTCGAGTACGCGACCAGCGAGAACACGCGTGAACGCCCGGTGATGATCCATCGGGCTCTGCTTGGCTCGGTAGAACGCTTCATCGGCATCCTCATCGAACACTATGCGGGTGCGTTCCCGACGTGGCTTGCACCGGTCCAGGCGACCGTCATCCCGGTAGCAGACCGGCACCATGACTATGCCCACAGCATCGGCGAGCGCTTCACCGACGCAGGCATGCGCGTGCGCGTCAACGACGCCGATGAGACAGTGGGGGAGAAGATCCGTCGTGCCATCGTACACAAGCACCCCGCTGTCATCGTGGTGGGGGACAACGATGTGCAGAACGCAACACTCGGGCTCCGCCTTCGCGGGGAGGATCACGAGGAGCGAGGTGTGGCCGTTGACACAGCGATCGAACGGCTCGCCGCAATGGCACAGCCGCCGCGTTGAATCGGGCTGTTGTCGTCGGTGAGCCCACGGTTGCAAACGCCACCTTCGATGGTGCTCACGCAGCTGTAGCATTCCAGAGCTGATCCGCCCAGCATGTGACGACCGGAGGAACCTCGTGAAAACACTCGTAAACGCACTCGCTGCGGTTGTACGCAAGGCACCGTGGGCTGTCATCATCGGTACGATCGTCATCACGATGGTGCTGGGCTCGTTCGCGAGCAAGTACCAGCCTGCAGAGGATCAGAACACGTCGTTCGCTCCGGATGCTCCGGAGCTGACCGCTTCGGCCAAGATCGCCGAGACCTTCGGATCGAACGCGAGGCTCCAGGTGCTCACCTCAAGCGCTACCGGCGACGTGATCACGCTCGACGGGCTGACGACGGCGATGGCCCTCGAGGAGTCGTTGCGTGGATCGGATGCCGCAGAGCTCCTCATCGACAGGCCGGAGTCGCCCGCCATCTTGTCGTACATGGCTCCCGTGCAGTTCGCGCTCGAAGCCGGCGCCCCGATGCCAACATCGGACGAACAGGTCAAGGCGATGTATGTAGCGGGACTCGAGCAGTTGCCGCCCAAGTTCCGGACGTTCCTCACAGTTCTCGTATCCGACGATGCGGACCTCACATCTGGAACTGCCGAGCTTGGACTGACCTCCATCTCTTACGAGACGACCGAGGACTTCGATGAATCGGCAACAAGGGCGATGCTGGTCGGCGATGCAGTCCTCGCGGCAGCGACAGCCGACACGATCACGAACGAACCGTTCAGTTTCGAACTCATCTTCGCGTCAGACAACACGTTCGAAACCGAGATCGCCCGCCTCTTCGCCTCTGCGGGGCTCATCATCCTCCTCGTCCTCGGGATCATCTTCCTCGTGAAACCCCAGACGGTGAAGGACCGCCTGCGGTTCTTTGCAGGTGTGGCGTTGATGATCGCGGGGCTTGCTGTTGCCGTTGCTCCAAGCCTCGCTCTGATCTTCCCCGGGGTCTTTCCCGCGTCGTGGGGCCAGGCAGCACTCGGCAAGGTGCTGCTCACCGCCCTCTTGTTCTACATAGCGGCTTTCGCTCTGTGGGCTTTCGGAGGTTCGAGGCTGCGCCGCACTACAGCCGACACCTTGCTGACGTTCTTGACAATCGGCTTCGCCATCCAATGGATGAACGGATACGGGTTCCTGCGTTTCGAGGACCAGACGCAGATGGTGCAGATCCTCCCCATCCTGCTCATCGGCCTCGGTGTGGACTACTCGATCCACATGACGACTCGGTACCGACAGGAGCTCGTCGGGGGCAAGGACGTTGACCGCTCCATTTCGATCGCGATCAGAACCGTTGGTGTCGCCTTGGTGCTCGCCACGGTGACGACCGCTGTCGGATTCCTCACGAACGTGACGAACGATATCCCCGCCTTGGCCGAGTTCGGGGAACTCGCAGCGGTGGGGATCGTCACATCGTTCCTGCTCATGCTCACCTTCGTCCCAGCGGTGCGCGAGGTACTCGACAGGCGGGCAGAGAAACGCGGTCGTCTCGATGCAGCGGGCCTCGAGGCTGGCGAATCGAGACTGCTTCCCAAGGCGATAGGCAGGACGTCCGTCCTCCCTCGCAAGGCGGCATGGGCAACCGTCATCGCCGCGCTGGTGCTCACTGGCGTCGCAGGATTCACCATGACAGGCCTTTCAACGGAGTTCTCGTTCCTCGATTTCGTGCCGACGACGTCCCCGCTGCGCGACACGGCGATCACCCTTCAGGAGCGTTTCGACTTTCCTGAGACGACGAGCGTCCTCGTCTCAGGCGATGTTGCCACCGGTGCAGCATGGAACGGCATGCTCGCCTCGACGTCCCAGGCCGCCAATGTTCCGTTCGTACAGACCGTGGACACCAAGCAAGGGCCGTTTCCCACAGGGAGCTCACCGATAGCGACGATACTGCGGCGCATCGACCCAGAATCCGACCTCTTCGACGCAGATCTGCTCGGCGTTGCGATCGGTGCGGGGATCAACGACACGGGTATGTTCCCCGTCGATGCGGACCTCGGTGCACTCTACGACGCAGCATACGATGCCTACCCCGATGAGGTGGCAGGCGTGCTCTCGCGATCCGACGGCGTGTACGACGCTGCACTGTTCAACTTCGACACGACGGCGGGAGACAACGGTGCCGGAGAACTTGCCGACGGCCTCAACGATGCGTTCAGGCCAGCCGAGAACGCCAGCCTCGAGGCGATAGCAACATCGAATGCGATCGTCTCCGATCTCGTTGTCAACACCCTGAGGGACTCTCAGGTATCCTCGCTCCTCCTCACGCTCGGTGCAGCACTGTTGTTGTTGGTCGCCAACTTCTGGTTCGAGATCCGCAGACCGATGCTCGGGGTGATCACGACCCTTCCCGTCGCCATGGTCGTGATTTGGGTCTTCGGCCTCATGACCACGTTCGGTATCCCGTTCGGCCCAGTGACGGCGACCATCTCCGCGCTCGGTATCGGCATCGGCATTCCCTACATGATCCATGTGACCCATCGCTACCTCGAAGAGCGGCTCGACGCAGGCGATGAGAACGAAGCTGTCGAACAGACACTCGTGCACACGGGCGGCGCGTTGGCAGGATCTGCTCTCACTACGATGGCTGGATTCGGGATCTTGATGGTCTCCACCACCATTCCTTTCCGCCAGTTCGGGTTCGTCCTTGCATACACGATCCTGCTCGCGCTCATCGCAGCGATCCTCGTGCTGCCATCGATGCTCGTCATCTGGGATAGGTGGCATCGCGGGCGAGGTGATGATCCCGTAGATGCCGCTGTGCTCGGCGAAGCACTCCACAGAGAGTCCTGAACGTCGATGGGAGAGCGACCGCCAGATGCTGGGCTCGGTGGTGCAGTCGCACCTGAACCGTTCAGACGACTCGACACCGTACAGCGAAGACGCGTAGCGATGGCATATCTTGGGGCGGCCGCCGCTGGGGCGGCAGTGACCAGAGCCGCTGGCGTCTCTCTCATGTGGTTGACAGCAGTCGCACCTCTCGTGGCCCTGGCTGTCTACCAGGCGCTCGGCGCATGGAAACTCAACGTGTCGGACATGGACGCGATCGCCACAGCCAGCCAGCACGTGTCCTTTCCGGTCGGGCACGGGTCTGCGACGTTGGGGTTCCGTGGTTTCCGGGCGCGTCCCATGTGGCAGGTGCTGCTATTCGGAGCGGGGTCCGCCCCTCGGGAGCAGGCACTTGTCACGATCGATGCTGTATCAGGCGATGCGACCGGCGTGTTCGAAGAACCCGTTGCGCAACCGTGATGTGATCTGGTGCGCGCCGACGCACGAGCGCCGGAACGACATGCGTGGACCCCGGTGGTTGCTGATCGTTGCTTCTAGCGTTCGCTGATCGGAGGAAACGGACGCTCCGGCTCTCCGATGTAGAGCTGGCGGGGACGCATGATCCGTGTTTCTGGATCGAGGTTCATCTCAAGCCAATGAGCGATCCATCCGGGCAAACGGCCCAGTGCGAAGAGCACCGTGAACATGCGGACGGGGAATCCAAGCGCCCGGAAGATGATGCCTGAGTAGAAATCCACATTCGGGAAGAGCTTCCGTTCTGTGAAGTACGGGTCCGCCAACGCTGCAGCTTCGAGCTCTCGTGCGATCTCGAGCAGGGGATCCTGTCGATCCATCCCGTCGAGCACCTCCTGTGCGAAGCTGGCAAGGACTCTCGCCCGAGGATCGTAGTTGCTGTAGACCCTATGGCCGAAGCCCATGAGCCGGAAGTCGTCGTTCTTGTCTTTCGCCCGTTCGATCAGCTTGTCGATGGTCGCATCCGGATCGTCGTGGATCTGCTGGAGTTGCTCGATCACCGCCTGGTTGGCGCCTCCATGGAGGGGGCCCCAAAGAGCACCCATTCCTGCAGCCACGGAGGTGAACATGTTGGCGCGCGAAGAACCGACACCGCGGACCGTGGAAGTAGAGCAGTTCATCTCATGGTCAGCATGCAGGATGAGCAGAACGTTGAGCGCTTTCGCTACGACAGGATCGACCTCATCCGTCGACAGTGGGTGAGCGAACGTCATATGGAGAAAGTTCTCGACATAGTCGAGGTCCGGACGCGGATAGACGTACGGTTCCCCGATCGACTTCTTGTATGCCCACGCTGCAATCGTCGGCATCTTCGCTAGGAGTGTGCGGGCTCCAGCGTCGATCTCATGGGCGCGCATCGGCCGGCGGTAGATGTCATAGAACGTCGAGATGGCGTTCGTCGCCGAAGAGAGGACAGCCATGGGATGCGCCTTGCGGGGGAAAGCATCGAAGAAGAACCTCATCTCTTCATCGAGCAGCGCCTGCTCCCCGATCTGCCGCTCCCACAAGGCCAATTCTTCGGCGTTCGGCAATCTGGCGTAGAGAAGAAGGTAGGCAACCTCGAGGAAGGAGCTCTGGCTCGCGATCTCCTCGATCCGGTAGCCGCGGTGCAGCAGCACACCTGCCGCACCATCGATGTAGGTGATGGAAGAGCGAGCAGCAGCAGTGTTTCCGAAGCCAGGATCGAAGGTCACATGGCCAGTCGACGCCCGCAATTTGCGGATGTCGATGCCGGGTTGCCCAACGGTAGATTGGTAAACTTCGAGTTCCACGGAGCCGTTGTCGAGATCCAGTCTTGCAGTGGTTCCACTCATCGCTATCTGACCCTTCATGTCCGAGGTGGGAACACCTGGTCATGAAGTCCCCAAGCGCTCCTGGATGCTCGGATTCTACCCGGGAGATGAACCGACCGGTTCGTGTGCTACCTTTGCGGTTCCAAGGAGAGTGCATTGATCGACCTCAAGGGACGAAAGACAGTAGCTCCGATTCTCGAGCCGATAGCGGCTGGATTGGCGAAGATCGGCCTCACGCCAGCGTTCGTGACGATCGTTGGGCTCGCTGTGACGATCGTCGGGGCCGTGCTCATCTCTCAGGGGTATCTCATCGCCGGAGGCTTCACCGCAGGGGTAGGTGTGGCGCTCGACGCACTTGACGGACCGCTCGCGCGCAAGCTCGGTACGGCCTCAGACCGTGGAGCGTTCCTCGATACGATGTCAGACCGTTTCGGCGAGATCGCCGTGTGGGTTGGGCTCACCGTGTACCTGCGCAACGTGCCTCGTCTCTTGGTCCTGTGCATCATCGCGCTCGCATTCTCGTTGCTCGTTCCCTATGTGAG
>CAYLIR010000038.1:0-11003 GCA_964383515.1 uncultured Acidimicrobiaceae bacterium | reverse complement strand
CGAAACCGACACGGTCGGGATGAGCATGTCCGTTCACGCACACGACACGCCCGGACGACTCCGACGACACCGGCTCCGTGGATGCCACAAAGACCGGCTTGTCGTCTCCTGCATGCCATGAGACGAGGGGATACGTCGTGACCTCGGTCGTCTCGTAGCGAATGTCCTCCGTGCCACATGCCGGGCAGGCACTGATCTTCATGTGTGTGTTCTCCTCATCGTCTCTGCGCGTACACCGCGAGGTGCGATCATACGATAGTGGCGGTGGCTGATCGTGACGGTCCGTCGATGCGGACCTCACCCGTGCTCATCCGACTCCGGCTCTGCTGGCAATCAGCCAGCGATCACACGGACTGTCGGGGACTCCTCGAACTGGGGCGTGGACGGGACAGCTTCAGGGGATGCAACCACAGCCTGAGGTACCGCAGAGATCTGCACCACCTGTGCCCGGGGCATCGCGCGTTGTGCCTTGATCGTCAGCAGCATCGTGATGTAAGCAGCGATGGCAACTGCTACAGCGATGTTGATGTAGAGCCACACGGCTGCGCCTGACCAGGTCGCGTAGGCGAGCGTGACAACGAACGTCACTGCCAGCCCGAACAGAACCTGTTGCTGTTTGCGCTGCGTGTGCCTGCGCACGTACGCGGGGCTATCGGGTTGCGCCGTCGACACCTGGGCAAGCTTCTCGCGTGTCCGCTCGAAGTCACGGGTCGTCGAACGCGGTGCATTGCTCCTGTGGTCGAAGAACGCGGGCAGAAGGAACGCAGCCCACAGCCCCGCGATCAGGATGAATAGGACGATTGCCATCGATGGTCTCTCTCACTCCGCCAGCACCCGCAGCGTACACACGCTGCAGCATCTCCTGGAGGATTTTGTAGCATATTGTTCAGGGGTGTGACATTCTGGCTTCAATGGGTGCCGAAGCGCAAATCGGCCACATCCAGATGATACGGTGGACTCAACCGTGTTTTCCGAATCTACCCGAAGCGATCTCGACCGCGTGGACGAGAACGGGGCCGACGACAGCAAGCCCTTCGGCGACGCCAGCTGGGCTTCCCGGCAGGTTCACGATCACACACTCCCCGAGCATCCCGGCTACTCCCCGTGAGAGCATCCCGAAGGGAAGCCTCCCGAACGTGTCTGCACGCATCGCCTCTGAGAGGCCCGGGATCTCCCTATCGAGAACGGCGCGTGTGCCCTCAGGCGTGAGGTCGCGCGGCGACAGCCCTGTGCCGCCCGTCGTGACGATCAGGTCGACGACGCCAGCGAGGCGCCGTAGCTCCTCGGCTACGGATGCGACGCCATCAGGCACCACCGATACTGAGACGACATCGAAACCGAGCGCCGAGAGGGCGACCGTGGCCGCCGGGCCGCTCGCGTCCTCGCCCTGGCCGGTTGCCAAAGAATCGGACACCGTGACAACGGCCGCCGTGTACTCACTCACGGTTCCACGAACCACTACGACCACCGGACTTCGAAACGAGCGCAACCGATACGATGCGAGCCCCTCTGTCGATCCCCTTGACCATGTCATAGAGGGCAAGTGCCCCCACCGACGCTGCCGTCATCGCTTCCATCTCGACGCCGGTCCGTGCGGTGACAGCGACCGTTGCGGTGATGGTGGCGCCTTCGGGCACTTCCTCGATAGTCACCGATACGCCGGAGATGGGGAGTGGATGGCACAACGGGATGAGGTCGGGCGTGCGTTTGGCACCACCGATCGCTGCGATGCGCGCTGTTGCGAGTGCATCGCCCTTGGGGAGATCGTCAGCGAACAGTCGTTGTCGAGTCCGTGCATCCATCGCCAGCGTCGCCGTTGCCACAGCAACCCGCTCAGTGACGGCCTTGTCCCCGACGTCGACCATGTGCACGTTGCCTCGCTCGTCGAGATGGTTCATGTCAGCCATCGAGTTCCCTGCTCTCTTCCCATGTGAACATCTCGAGATCCACGGGATCTCCAGCAGATACCGACCCTGTTCCAACCGGCACGACGGCGAAAGCGTCAGCGGCCGCAAGCGCGGACAGGACGTTCGAGCCTTGCCCTCCTGCTGTGACCGCCACGAACGACCCGTCACTGTCACCTGCGAGCATCACCCGCACGAACACGTCCTTCTCGTCGCTGGTCGACACGTCCTCACCCATGATGCCTCGGATCCTCGGTCGGAGCAGCTTCGTGGCTCCCATCATCGCAAGGAGTGCAGGCCGGACGAACTGCTCGAAGCTCACGAAGGTCGACACGGGGTTGCCGGGAAGACCGAACAAGGGGACCCCTTCTACATGCCCGAACGCGAACGGCTTCCCAGGCTGCATCGCTACCTTCCAGAAGTCGACCGATCCAGATTCGCGCAAGATCTGTTTCACGAAGTCGAAGTCCCCCATCGACACACCACCCGTCGAGACGATCGCGTCACCGACCGCTGCTGCTTCCAGATAGGCATCCCTGAGGCTCTCCACATCGTCTCCGATGATCCCCAAGTCGACATACGGGATGCCGAGGCCATCGAGCATCGCTTGCAGCATGACTCTGTTCGTGTCCCTGATCTTTCCCCGACCAAGTCTCTCGGTGGTGTACTCGACGACTTCGTCACCCGTCGACATCAACGCAACGACGGGGCGCCGCGAGACCACCGGAGCCACACCGATACTCGCAAGGCTCGCGAGGTGCCGTGCTGTGAGGCGGGTCCCCGGCTGGACAACCACCTCTCCCGCGGCGATATCGCCTCCGGCAGGGCGGACATGCGCACCGACGTCCACGCTGGCGAGGATGGCCACGGACCCAGCTGTTCCATCGGTCGTGTCTTCGACAGGAACGACACAGTCAGCCCCTTGCGGCATCGGGGCACCAGTCATGATCCGGGTCGCTGTTCCCGGTTCCACGGCAAGGGTCGGGACCGTGCCTGCAGGTACGTCCTCGTTCACCGACAGGGTGACCGGCACGTCCACCACGTCCGATGCTCGCACTGCGAAACCGTCCATTGCTGCGTTCGGGAACGGTGGGATGGGGCCACCAGCGACAGCTGGCTCAACGAGCACCCGGTGCAGGGCGTCCTCGATGGGAACCCGCTCTGGCCCCATGAGCCCAACACCCGCTATCACCTCACGCTGTGCCTCTCGGAGCGGTTTCACATGACCTTCCTTTCAGAACCCCTGACAAGTCTTGCGATGTTGCCGCTGTGGCGTATCAAGACGAACACGACGATCACCGTAGCCCATACGAGATCCGTTCCTCTCCTGCCTGCGCCTGCAAGGAGCGGAACAGCAGCGAGCATCACGACGATGGACCCTACAGACGCTGTCTTCCACACGACGAGGATCAGCACCCACAAGACGGCAAGTGCCAAGCCCACGATCGGAGCGAGAACGATCAACCCCCCGAGTGTCGTCGCCACCGACTTGCCTCCCCTGAGACCGTGGAACACGGGGAACGCGTGGCCGACGACGGCAGCGAACAGCGTCACATAGCCGAACCCCGGATCCACCATCGCCACACCGAGGGCCGCTGCGACCATGCCCTTGCCAGCATCACCGAGGAGCACGATACCCCCGAGCTTCTTGCCGAGTACGCGCGTGACGTTCGATGTGCCCGTGTTGCCCGATCCGACGGTGTAGATGTCGATGCCCTGGCTCTTGGCTACGAGCGCGCCGAAGCTGATGCTTCCAAGCAGGTATGCGACAACGACTGCGGCGATCTGTTCCACATCAGCAAGTGTAGGAGCCGCGAGCCTGCCTCTCATCCTGGGGAGACCCCTTCACATGGGGTCCGTCAGCCGGTACGGTGAGAGAGTGCTGTGGCTCTCCCGACCTCCGGTTCTCCGCTGGCTCGCCGCCGGATCCATCATCTTGGCGGCGCTCGCCTGGGACGTCGCAAAGAACCAGAGCGAGCCGTTCCCATTCGCTGCTGTCGCCATCTCAGCTGGCACTGTCATATCGGACGACTTGGTCGATTGGAAGTCGGTTCCTGAAGGATCGATACCGTTCCCAGTGCTCGACGGCACCACGGCAACAGCCGACATCGATGCTGGTGACCCCCTGACGAGATCCGTCGTTGCGCAGTCCCCTCCGCTACCCACGGAATGGTGGTCGGTCCCGATCGAGATACCGACCGGCACCCCTGTGGGAGCAGGCATACGCGTGGTCCTCCCCAACGGAGACGCCGCAATGGGGATCGTCACAGAACCAGCCTCGAGCGATGGCTACGGTGTTCCTTCCCCCGGTACGGTCGGATTCCCACCGCAGGTCGCAGATATCGTGGCACGACTCGCAGCAACAGGGAACCTTGTCGTTCTGGTCGAACCGTGAACCCTGCCCCGCCGGACACACACAACGCCATCGGCCACGCATACCACCCACGGAGGCTGCTTCGGTATATGATTGCCACCCGTACACGGCGTCTTGTGTACATATAGCGACACACGGAAGAAGACCTTGGAAGCATGGTCCCCCATGTCATACGGCGAGCGCGCGGCACGCATGGCCACGGCGCCGCTTCGTCACGAGCCCAGCTTTCTCATCATCGGGGGCATCAGGTGCGGCACCACATCGCTGATCCGATACCTCGAACAGCATCCTGACGTCAGGATTCCCGCCACAAAGGAAGTCCACTACTTCGATTGGAACTCGCACAGATCGACTACATGGTATCGATCGTGGTTCCCACTCAAGAGGCCGGGCGAGCACCATGAGGTGCTCGCAGGCGAGTCCAGCCCCTCGTATCTCATGGATCCGGAGGTACCGGCCAGAGTCGCAAGAACGATGCCGTCGGTGCGCATCATCATGCTGGCACGCAATCCCATAGAACGCGCGTACTCTCACTATCGGCTGCGAAAAGACCGGGGACACGAACCGCTGGAGAGCTTCGCAGATGCCCTCGCCGACGAGCCCAGGAGAAGAGAGCAAGCAGCAACTCGACAAGGACGCGCGGGAGCCACGATCGACTGCTACTTCCACCAAGGTGAGTACGCGGACGGACTGGAACGATGGTTCGCCCACTTCAACCGGAGCCAGATCCTGACGCTTCACAGCGAGCTTCTGTTCGCGAACCCAAGGGATGCCTTCGGTACCGTGCTGGACTTTCTCGGATTGCCAGGCCACGACATCGGGCGCTACGACGTCCACAATGCTGCCCCCGCCTCATCCGTCGATCCCGACGTACGGCGAGATATCGCAATGCGATACCAGGAACCGAACGCACGCTTCTACGAACTGATCGGGGAGGACTATGGATGGGCGTAGTCCTCGCCGTACGGAGAGGAGGCGCTCCCATGTCGCCCACACGGCTCGGGTGGGGCAGCGACCTAACCTGGCACGCTATCGAACACGCCCCGTTCGTAGAGCACGCGCACGAACTCGTCGGCAACCGCACGCTTGTGCATCGGCATGAACTTGACGAAGTCACCAAGGCCAGAGACACCCACGCCCTTGACCGTACGATCGACATCAACGATCGAGAAGTCGAGTTCGCGTGCAATGTCGATCAACGCAAGTGCGAACTCGCGTCGTCGCGTGCGGTGCGGGCTGTGGCTCAGCTTGTAGTTGAGCACTTGACGGCCAGGATCCACCGTCAAAGCATTGAACACGACCACCTCCGCACCAATCTCTGCACGCACCAACCCAACGATCCGTGAGAGATTGGCCATAGACTGCTCCAGGCTGATCCGTCCCGCTTTCTCGAAGTTCCGGCTGAACCACTTGACAGCGTCGAGATTGCCCAGCGCCGCTCCGATATCACCTGCCAACCAGAACCCTCCGGGGTCTACGAGAAATCCGTGCTCCCGATGACGATAGAGCGTACGTGCCAGGTCCGTGGAGATCGTCAGGACAACAACATCCTTCGGGAACGACCCCAACCACTCTGCCCTGGGGATAGTGAATTCGGGTTCGAAGAGAACGGGACGATACATCCGCGGATCGAGGTTGAGACGCTGGCTGACTTCCGCCACATGATCAGGGTTCACACCGTCCCACGCCTGCAGGATCAGATCGGTACGGGTAAATCCTGCACGGCCAGCAGCATAGGCAGCGCCCGTCGAGCCAAGATGGGTCCGCAGGAGCGAAGCCGACTCTGCTATCGCCCACACATCACATCCCCCATAGCCGTACACGCCAAAGCGGCTCTCGTCCCCACGGAACACCGATACTGTCGTTCGCCTGATGCTCCCCTTGGCCGCGTACCGCGCACGATCGCGGGCGTCCCGCATCACACGTTCGACGTCGCTTCCCTCACCAGCGACGCGTCGCAGCGTGCGGACGATCCGCTTCCTGGCTCTGCTCACAGGGAACACCTCCAGGTACTTGTCGCTGCCGTCTGAACTCGAAGACAAGATGGGATCATGACTCGAACACCCGGGCCCCAACACGGAAGTCTGCCGTGGCATCACTCACCGAAGCGTGCTCGGTATGCGACGACGTCACCACCGCCGCGATGGTGCCGACTGACACCTCCGCGCCCTCAGGAACCAGTACATCTCTGAGGATGACCTCACCGCCTGCAACAACCATCACATCAAGCGGTTTCAGGACGCCATGCCGTCTTCGTCGTGTGACACGATGCGAACTCCCAACGCGAGACTTGGCATCTTCGAGGTCGAAACGATGCACGCTGCGCTCGAACCTCACTTCGAACATGACGTCTCCGTCGCTGACTTCGTCGCCGGGCTCGATGTGCCACTTCTTCACCACACCCTGGGTCGTCCGGCGATCGAATTGAGGAACGCGCACGACCATCACCTGGGCCTGCGCAGTCTCGTCGAAGGCCGCTGACTGGTCTATCGCCCGAATAGCTTCTTCTGTGACGAACTCCGCTGCGGCTGCCCGCAGTCGACCCGCAGCGGGCACGTTCGCCTCGGCGCCAACCTCCGCCACTGCAGTATCGACATCGACGACCAAGATGCCCTCCTCGTTGGCGATCGACTCGAGAGCCACGATCGCTCGGTGGGCACGGATCTCGTAGTTGTCGCCAACATCGGCAAAGCGATGTGTTCGGTCCGTCGGGTCATAGGTGGACACGTTGAACACGATCACCTGACAACCACGATCCGTCAGGATCCCGATGACACGGCGCATAGATGAGAGCGAGCTGGCAACATCGAGCGCAGGCATCCGGTCGAATCCGGCATGTAGTTGGTCTACGGCCTGTTGCGGCCACTGGTGCAGGTAGCCATCATCGACCTGGAACATCCGCCCGGAAGCCCGATGACGCCATGGAGGGGAGATCGTGATGTCGGGCAAGAGCGAGAGAATCGCCACTCGCACATCGGGACTCCCGAACGGCGAAGCGAGATGCGGAACGAGCGGAGAGGGAAGGCCGTCGATGTGATCGCCGCTGTCCGCCTTGATATCCTGGAGCAAGACGTCAGATCTTCGCGGTGCGACACGAACGATGTCCTTTCCAGCGAGACGCTCTTCGAGCAAGCCCGGTTTCCCAACGGATGCGAGCACATCTGGAGACGCAACCAGCACGACGTGAGGAGCACCTGCGCCAGAATCAGGGACCCGATTCCCAACACCCTCCATGTCCCCCACACCGTCCGTATCCTCGAGATCGTCGAGCCCGCATCATACATCCACCATCGCTGACAACGAACCATGCACTGGAGCCCTCAGAGCAGGATCATCGCCAGGGAGCCGAAGGCGAGACAGTAGATGCCGAATGGGACGAGTCCCACATGGGAGAGCACCCTGAGGAGCATCGCTATCGCCGCGTATCCTGAGATTCCTGCCACAGCAACGCCCACCCAAACGGTTCCTGGGATGCCGACATCGGAGGTCACAACGTCGAGTACCTCGAGCAATCCTGCGCCAGCGATCACCGGGATCCCGAGCAGGAACGCGAACCGCGCTGCTTCGGTGCGGGCCATCCCCCGCACGAGCCCCGTCGTGATCGTCATACCCGAACGCGAGATGCCCGGGATCAGCGCCGAAGCCTGCGCGAGGCCGATCATGATCGAGTCCATGGGCCCGATCTGGTTCATCGTCTTGGCGCGAACAGCGATCAGCTTCGTCGACACGAGGATGAGGCCGGTGACGATGAGCATCCCAGCGACGGCGCGGGGATTGCTGACGAGCTCCTCCACCTTGTCCTTGAAAACCAGCCCGAGGATGACCGCCGGAATCGACCCGATCACGATGAGGCTGATCGTGCGTCGACCAGGCCTGTCGAACTTCGCCATCTCTCGAATGTCTGACCGGTAGTAGACGAGCACGGCAGCAAGTGTTCCCAGGTGCAGCATGGCGCTCGTTGCAAGATCCGGCCCCTCTCTGTTGAGCAGGGCGGGGATGAGCACGAGGTGTCCTGATGACGACACAGGCAGGAATTCGGTGAGCCCTTGGATGAGCCCCCACAAGATCGCGTTGAACATCCCACCAGCCTAGGTACCGATGCCCCCGTGGTGGGGTATCTCGAGCGTGGTGCCGATGACGGTAGAACCCCCGTACCGGTCAGAACCCGTATGCGGACGACATCCTGAGCTGCTCGCCGATCGCGACGTTCACCAAGGCGGGCACACCCGATTCCTGAGCACGCTCGAGGGCCGGCCTGATCTCATCAGGCTTGTCGACGAACTCCCCGTAGCCACCAAGGCCCTCGACCATCGCGTGGTAGGGCCGCACGCCGAGGTCAGCGCCGACCATCCGATCTGGGTAGAGCATCCTGTGGATCGTCTTTATGTTGTTCCACGCGCCATCGTTGCCCACGACACCGACCACGGGCATCTTGTGACGAATCAACGTGTCGTACTCCATGGCGTTGAAGCCGAACGAGCCATCCCCATAGACGATCCCAACACGCGTATCCGGCTCGACCGCCTTGGCGGCAACCGCGAACGGTGCACCGACGCCCAGACACCCGAAGGGCCCCGGGTCGAGCAATCCGCCTGGCCGGGATGTCCGGAGCCACTTGGCCGTTGTAGAAACGATGTCACCCCCGTCAGCAGCCACGATGGCATCGTCTGCGAAGAAGTCGGCGACCTCGCGTGCGAAACGCTCCGGATGGATCGGCGTGTCGTTGGACATCGATGCCGTCTCGGCTATCTGCTGTTTCGCGGCTTCTGCTGCGAAGATCGACACCGTCCATGGAGAGTCCGTTGACGATGCAAAACGCCCGGCCTCCTCAGCGAGTTGTGCCACAACCGTTCCGGGGTCGGCAACGATCCCGATATCGGCATCCCGGTTCCATCCGACCTTCGTCGGGTCGGCATCCACCTGGATCACGACAGCGCCCGGGTTGACCTTCCGGCCGAACCCCGTCCGGAAGTCCCAATCGACACCGAGCGCAAGGACAACATCGGCGTTCTTGAGTGCGTCTCCCCTGGCACGGTTCCCCAGGTACGGATGGCCATGGGGAAGCGTGCCGCGTGCAAGCGAGTTGAGGAACACGGGGGATCGCAGTGCCCGCGCGAACGCATCGAGAGCTTCCGTGAGCCCATCTTGGCGCGTCCAACGCAACCCGGTGCCGCCGAAAACGACGGGTTGCTGAGCATCGGCGAGCACGGCGATGATCTCCTCGAGCGTCTCCCCTGGCACCCCGGCGGGCCTGTTCGGCCTGTACCGCTGCGGCCACACGATGGCGGTGTCCTCGATCGTCTCTCCAGAAATGTCCCACGGTATGTCGAGGAACACGGGGCCTCCCCTGTTCGCGAACGCGTGGCGCGATGCCATGGCGATGTACTCAGGGAACCGGCGAGCGTCGTGCGCCGTGTCTGCCCATGCGGTGATGGAGCCGAACAGCTTCGGGTGGTCCATCTCCTGGAGGCCTCCCTTGAGGTTCTCCTGGGTGAGGTGTCTCCCTCCGAGCACGAGGATCGGACTGTTCGCGAAGTATGCGTTCGCAACACCCGTGACGGAATCGGTAACGCCTGGGCCTGCGGTCACGAGCGCAACACCGAGCTTGCCTGTGATCCTCGCATAGGCGTCCGCTGCGTGGGCAGCCGCCTGCTCATGGCGCATATCGACAACCTTGATCCCTTCAGCGACGCACCCGTCGGTGAGTGGCAGGATGTGGCCGCCGGTCAGCATGAACACGGTATCGACGCCTTCTGCCTTGAGTGCGCGGGCGATAACCTGCCCGCCGTGGATCTTCGCCATAGTGTCTCCTGAGGGATGTCGCTATCGATGCCACACTACATTTGTCCCGGTTCGCTCAGGTGAACACCAGCAAACCCGGCATAGACTCTGTAAACCCAGGGTTCCCCATCGAGAAACAGCAACCGAGGCACACCGTGTTCAAGAGACGGCCCAAAGCACCGAAGATCCACACCGTTGCGGAGATCGACCAACTCACCGCCTCGGGCAAGCCGGTGCTCATCGATTTCTACCAGGTCGGCTGCGCACCATGTCAGGTGATGGACGGCATCATGAACGAACTGTCCCGTGAGTATGGGGACACTGCCCACGTCGTCAAGGCCGATATCGCGAGCATGCCAGACGCGATACACAGATACAAGATCCGGTCGACACCGACGATGATCCTCCTATCGACGGCACCACCGAAGAAGACCAAGCGGAAGAAGCGGAACCGTCAGTCCGGCAGCCCAGACGGCCGCCGCGCCGCCACCCAACGGTGGCGAGCATCAGGCCTCATCCAGAAGGACCAGCTCGCGCGCCTCCTCGAATCCAACGGAGCCCGCCGCATCAGCACCTAGGAATAGTCGTAGAAGCCCTTGCCGGACTTGCGGCCGAGGTGTCCGGCCTCGACCATGCGGCGCAGGAGCGTCGGCGGGGCGTAGCGTGGATCCTGGTACTCGGTCATGAAAGCATCGGCGACCGCCAACATCGTGTCATTGCCGATCAGGTCGGACAATGTGAGCGGACCCATCGGATAGCCAGCGCCATTGACCATCGCGGCATCGATGTCCTCACGCGTTGCGAACCCCTCCTCGTACATGCGGATGGCCTCAAAGACGTACGGGCACAGCAGCTTGTTGACGATGAACCCCGCACGATCCTTGGCATGCACGCCTGTCTTGCCGAGCGTGTCAGCTGCGAACTCAGCAGCCCGCGCTACCTGC
>CAYLIR010000037.1:0-11060 GCA_964383515.1 uncultured Acidimicrobiaceae bacterium | reverse complement strand
TCCCTGATGGTGTCCGCTATCTCGCTCAGGTACCTGACCCTGTTCCTCGGTATGACGGGCTCGGCCGCTGTGCGTCCCGGTCGGTGCGGCACGGGCGGGAAGACATCCGGTTCCAGTCTCGACACAGCAGCCATGACGAGCTCGTAGAGACGTTGCGTACCTGCATCGTTGAAGCTCGACGCTATGGTCGCCACGACGGGGAGCTCATCGTCGGGCACGTCGAACGCGAGGCGGTTCCTCCGCACCTGCTTGCGCACGTCTCTGAGCGCGTCGTCTGCCCCGCGACGGTCGGATTTGTTGATCGCTATCACGTCTGCGAAGTCAAGCATGTCGATCTTCTCGAGCTGCGTGGCAGCACCGAACTCGGGCGTCATCACGTAGACAGAAACATCTGACGCATCGACGATCTCCGTGTCGGATTGCCCGATTCCCGACGTCTCGAGGAACACGAGGTCGAACCCTGCAGCCTTCGCGATACGCACGGCGTCGTCGACGTGCGGCGACATCGACAGGTTCGCCTGACGCGTGGCAAGAGAGCGCATGAACACGGAATCGCCACCGACCGAGTTCATGCGGATACGATCACCGAGGAGCGCTCCCCCCGTACGTCTGCGCGAGGGATCCACGGAGATGACCGCGATCGTTCGATCCGGATGATCGACGAGGAAGCGGCGCACGAGCTCATCGAGGATCGACGACTTGCCGGAACCCCCGGTTCCCGTGAATCCGACGACCGGCGCATGGAACTCTGCACTCTGCGACAGGAGAGATGTCAGGATCTCGGGTGCCTCACCGCTCTCCGCGAGGGTGATGGCGCGAGCGATCGCCGCATGGTCCGCTCTGCGGATCCGGTCCACCATATCTGCTCCGAGTGGAGGCTGGGGATGGGCAGCGGCAGCCATCAGGTCGTCGATCATGCCCTGGAGCCCGAGCTCGCGGCCGTCGTCTGGTGAGTAGATCCGGGCGGTGCCCTCAGCCAACAGTTCGGCTGACTCCGATGGAAGGATCGTGCCTCCCCCACCGCCGAAGACCTCGATGTCGATGCCGCCTGCTTCGTCGAGGAGTTGCCGCAAGTACCGGAAGAACTCCATATGCCCACCCTGGTAGGACGTGACGGCGACCGCGTGTGCGTCCTCTTCGATCGCTGCTGCTGCGATCTCGGCCGCTGAGCGATCGTGCCCGAGATGGATCACCTCGGCCCCCGAGGATTGCAAGATCCTGCGCATGATGTTGATAGCAGCGTCGTGGCCATCGAAGAGCGAGGTTGCTGTGACGATGCGTATGCGCTGTGGTTCGGCCATGGGCACAGGATAGAGCCTCAAGCTGCCCCGGTCTGGCGGAACGCTCGTTCGCGACCGCGATGGCACAGCCACGGAATGTGGCCCGGAACGAGCTCTGCGCCGGAGCAGGTCCCTGTCAGCGGTGCCATACACGTTGCCGATATGTCAGATATCGCCAACACAGGCTCCAGCGCTGCGCCGATCTGGTCTGACGACCTGCCCTTCGGGTGCAGACCCAAGACGGGACCTATGGCCATGCTGCGCAGCGGCGGCCGATCAGCGGCCGTCGCTCTAGACGAGATTCGCTACGAGCGAGATCTCCACGTTGCCTTTGAGCGCGTTGCTCACTGGGCAACCGTCCTTGGCTGCAAGCGCCTTCTCCATGAAGAGGTCCTGGCTGATGCCGGGGATCACGGCGTCGACCGTGAGCTCCATCGTCCGGATCCGGAAGCCGTCGTCACCTTTGGAGAAGGATGCGACCGCTTTGGTGTCGAGGTTCTCGGGCGGGAACCCTGCACTGGCCAGTTCGTTCGAGAACGCCATGGAGAAACACGCTGCATGAGCGGCGGCTATCAGCTCCTCGGGGCTCGTCTTCCCCGCGGCTTCTTCCGTTCGGCTCGCCCAACTGACCGGCAACGGTTCGGTTGCGCCGCTTCTGAACACAACCTGCCCTGCCCCTCCGAACAGATCTCCCTGCCAATTCGCCTTCGCTTCGCTTCGCATGTACATCGCTCCCTTGTGTGTGGCGTGTCGTCGCGTGCTCGTGTGGTGTTCTCCGTCTAGGTGGGCGTTGGGGGACTCGAACCCTCGACTTCCGCCTTGTAAGGGCGGCGCTCTAGCCAACTGAGCTAAACGCCCGGGAACGGCAATGCTAGCTTGCTGGGACCCTCAAGTGAGCGTGAGCGCCGTCCCCGGTCTGACCGTGCGCTCCACGCCCGTGGTCTGGACGAAGGCCCCGCCTTCGACGACCGTATCGGTGTTCGTGCACCCGCCTGCCGCGTACGCCTGATAGTCGGCGCGAACCGTCGACACGGGGACGATCCCTTCGTCCTCGGTCACGACCGCGGCATCCGACCAGCGGATCTGGAACGACGGTGCATCGCAGGGGGCAAAGCTCTCCATCCACATCACGGGTGCGCGCAGGTACTCTCCCGCACTCCACAGACGGCGCACAACGGTCACATCACCCGACTCCAGGTCGGTGATCGCGCCCTCCCACGCCCGCCATCCGTCACCGCGTTCGTGGCCGCGGATGATCGACAGCCTGTACGGCACACCCTCCTGCCATGCGTAGTCCCTCGTATTGGGGTCGTTCTGTGTCGACGGCAACGACGAGTCGGTCCCCTCCAGCAGGCCACCGTGCGGATCGTAACCTCCCCAATTGACCGCAGACGACCTCGGGAACCTTGGATTGTGCTGCAGGCCGAAGTGCGCGCCTCCTCCCCCGGGCTTGACGAAAGCAACCTGGAGAGCAGCGAACACGAGCTGCCCCAGGTCAGGCCGCTTCTCGACTTCCAGCGTGACCGACGCAGCCGTGTACCGTTCACCAACCGGCAGCTGCCACCACAGGTGCAACGACGATGCACCGTTCCCGCTCTCCGGAAACCCGCTATCGCGCACCGGTCGCTCACGGGCCAGGAACATCTTCAACCAATTCTCCATGGGGGAAACATACTGGCCGACACGCCGTCGGAGGCAATCGCATGTGGAATGGCGCTGCGCGATGTTCGTCCAGATCCGGTTGCTGCGAGCATCGTCCACCACCCGGGGATGGATCCGCGTTGCCATGGCCATCGCAGGAGTCCTCTTCCCGCTCCCCTAGAGGTCCGATCCTCTTCGCGTTTGCGTTCACCACGATGTTCGCCCGCAACGACGCCCATCTCAGTGTGCGGATCGGGCTGTGGGCGCTCACTGCCGTTCTCGTCCTGTGCATCGCTACCCGGCCGACCAGAGCCGATATGTTCGCGACCGAGCCAACGGCCACTCAGCCGTTCATCTGCTCCTCGCCCACCGTGGGCAGCACATCCGGCATCAGCGGGTTCGGCCTGTTCGCGTGATAGCGCTCAAGCTTGGCATCGTCACAGTGCGAGCAGAGATCGACCGGCCTCGTTCCGAGGATGGACAGTTGGGTGCCTCGTGACCTCTCCACGATCGCAAGCGGAACCGTTTGGATGTCCGGGCTCCCACACACGGCACAGCGCTTCGCGAGCGATCGCACCCACGATCCCCCGCAGGCCTCACATGTCAAGTCGATAGCGTCACCCCGGCGGACGCCGACGAGCTCCTCCATCTCCCCACACGACGGGCATGCGACATGTATCGCCATGACAGTCGACTCAGCCCCTCACCCGCGACTGGATCATGATGCAGGCATCGATCAGCGCCGGCATCCCCAGTTCATCGACACGAGCGCGCACGGATGTGTCGGCAGCGCCAGGTTGGATCCAAACGGCGACGTCTCCGATGGCCGCCGCCTGCTCGACGACCCGCATCGTTCGGACGGGAGGCACCACGATGTTCACGATATCTGGTATCTCGGGAAGATCGGACAGACGTCGATAGCACTGGTCACCATCGACGATGTCCCGGAGAGGATTCACGGGAACGACCCGATAGCCCTTCGCTTTGAGGTCACGATAGATGATGGACCCGTACTTCGCGGCATGGTCCGTCGCACCGACAACCGCGATCAGGGGGTCGGGAAGGTCGAGCCGTTCGAGCACTGACAAAGGCATATCACATCCAACAGCACAGGATCATCGCTATTCCTCCGATGACCTGCCGGTAACGCCGCCAGAGAGCGAAAGCACGGTGCGCACGGTCGCAACGAGGATCTTGATGTCGAGCCTGGAGGACCGCTCGATGACGTACTGCTCGTCCCACCTCGTGCGTTCAGCGAGACTGATCGCATCCCTGCCGTGTACCTGGGCGAGGCCTGTCACGCCGGGTTTCACGCTGAACCGGGGATGGTCGAGACCGATGAGCTCTGCCTCTTCACGGACGATGGGGCGCGGCCCGACAAGGGACATAGAGCCTTTGAGCACGTTGATGAGGTTCGGGAGCTCATCGATCGACCACTTCCGCAGCTTGGCCCCCACACGCGTGACCCGTGGATCTTCATCGATGCGTATCGTGTACTCGACGTCCTCCTCCCCCGCTGCTTTCATCTTCGCGAGATGCTCTCGGAACACTTCCTCGTTGTGATCGATGATCATCGTGCGGAGCTTGACCATCCAGAAGTCCTTCCCCCATCGTCCGACACGCATCTGACGGAAGAACGCGGGCCCCGGAGAATCGACCTTGACCGCGATCGCAGCGATGATGAACACCGGGAACAGCACGAACAGCAGCACGAGAGCGACACCGATATCGATGGTCCTCTTCACAACCACGTAGCCGTGCGGTCGCTCAGCCTCGTCCTTGTCTCTGATGAGCGCCGCGGCTGTGAGCGCAAGGAGTGCAACGATCTCGCCACCGAGGAAAGCCACCACCACATGCATGATCGGGTCGACGATGGGGAACAGCACCAGGAGAACCGCGGCAACGACGGCGAAAGCCCATGCGATGAAAAGGCGCAACGACTGTCCACGCGCAACGAGGATCTGCCCGATGAACAGCCCGCCCGACGCCAGCACCACACCGGCGCCTGCTATGGCCGCGACGGTTGGTGTCGGAGCGAACCCGCTACCGAACGCGACCGATACGAGGAACGGGCCCAGGAGTGCTCCGGCGCCGGCTCCGAACACGGAGAGCACCGCTGCGGCAACGGCGATACCTCGCGCCCAAGATCTGAGTTCTCTGCGCTGCCCCCGATGCGCCATCTCGGTGAACGGGGGAAGGATGCGCGCGATCAGGTTGTATCCAAGCGTCAGCGGTGCTCTGGCGATCAGAAGCGTTGCATAGGTGATCGAGAACTCCGCTGCCGTGGCCCCGAGTCTCGACGCGACCAGCGGCCCAGCAAGCAGCAACGCCTGCGATGCTGCAGCGGACAGCACAAGCCCTGTGAGGAGGCCCCGTTCCGATGCCGCTGATGCGGGCCCTTCGAGGCGAACGTCGACATACTCGGGAGCTCTCCACGGCCTCCACAACAGGATGACGAATGGCCCGAGAATATGTGCCCACGCGAACCCGGTCACCGTCGGTGCCACAAGTGCCACCGTGATGGCAAGAACGACCCGCAGGATAGAAGCAGCGGCGGAAGCGTATCCATACGACCTGAACCTGCGGTAGCCAGCAAGATATCCACGCCCGACAGCGAAGAAGAAATGGAGAACCACCGTCAAGAGCACGAACATGACGAACTCGCGCCTCGACGTGAAGTAGTCATCGCCTGCGACACCGACCACGATGGCTGCAGCTGCCGCTGTCGACGCTACGAGCGCGAGAGCCCGGCCAGGTACGACCCAACCGCGATAGCCGAGCGTGAGCCTTCTGATGACAAACTGCTCGATGGGAAGCAGCACAACGACGAACGCAAGGAAATGCGCGGTGAGGAGCACGCCGATGGGAGCGAACCCGTCCTCACCGAGGCTGCGACCACCGATGAACTGGTACGCGTAGCCGCCGAGGCCGGCAACGATGCTGCCCAGAACGATGTCGAGCGTCCCATCGCTGCGCATGTACGCGTATCTACCGGATACCGTGGAAGGTTGCGTTTCTTCAGATCCTGGGGCTTGTTCGTCTATTGCCACGGTTCCTCACATCGGCGAACAAGAGCATAACCCTCGACACCGATGTGGACGTGGCTATCGGATCACAATGCACGGACTATCGAGACAGAGTACGTACCATCGTGCGCGATGGTCACACAGCACACCACAGACAGCACACGACCACTCATCGCCGCCGTGCTCTCCGGAATCCTCCCCGGCATCGGCCACTTCTTTGCAGGCGACAGCAGACGAGCCAGACTGCTCCTCCTCGTCGACCTCGTGATCCTCATCATGATCGCGTTCTTCTTCCGTGACAAGGTCTCGATCCTTACCGCATGGATCCAACCGACCTCATTGGCACTCATGATGGTCGGCAACATCCTGTTGCTCGGCTATCGTGCGTGGGCAGCGAACGACGCTTTCTCGATCGCCCGAGGTTCCGATGCTCGCCCAGCCGGGGCATCACGGGCAATGGTCCTGGGTGGCATCGTCGCTGTTGCACTCGTCCTCATCACCCCGCACATCGTGTTCGGATACTTCGATGTCGTCCAGTACGACCTCATCACATCCGTATTCGGTACACGCTCCACCCCTACCCGAGCCCTGGCGACGGCCTCGACAACTCCCCCAGCGACGGATGCCACGGGTTCCAACGTCGTAGCCGCACCCGGCACCGCACCCGACACCACGCTTGCCCTCAACGAGGGCGATCCTTGGGACGGTGTCGACCGCCTCAACATCCTGCTCATCGGTGGGGACTTCGGTGAAGGCCGAACCGGTATCCGCACAGATACCATGATCACCGTCTCGATCGACCCGGCAACAGGCGAGACGGCGATGTTCTCCGTGCCGCGGAACTGGACGTACGCACCGCTCCCCCCGGGGATGGGCGTGTGGGATTGTGACTGCTATCCCGAACTGATCAATGAGCTCTGGGTCGCTGGTGAACGGTATCCGGATGCCTTCCCTGGCCCAGGCACGCCGTCGGAGAACGCTGTGAAGGGCATCATCAGCGAGTTCCTCGGCATCCCGATCCACTACTACGCGATGGTCAATCTCGACGGATTCGTGGACATCGTCGACGCGCTCGGCGGCGTGGAGATCTACGTGCCAGAACCTGTGGTCGACGACAACTACCCAAGCGAGGACGGGAAGACAACAGAGAAGATCAACATCCAACCGGGGATGCAGAAGCTCGATGGCCACCTCGCCCTCGCGTACTCCCGTTCCCGTCACCAGGACAGCGACTACTACCGGATGGGCAGGCAACGCTGCGTCATCGAGGCGATGATGAAACAGACCGACCCGACCGACCTGCTCCTCAACTTCGGCAAGTTCGCTGAGGTGATCAAGGAGACCATGATCACCGACATCCCGATCGATGTGCTCCCCGAACTCGTCAAGTTGCTTCCCAAGATCGATCTCGACAGCGTCGTGTCTGTTCGATTCATCCCCCCCACCTATCATCTCAAGTATCGCGATGACGGCAAACCCGGCCGCATTCCGAACATCGAACTCGTCCATCAGCATGTGCAACTCATCCTCAACGATCCGCAGCGTGCGATCACGGAACTCGGCCTGGAATCTCTCGACGACCTCTGCGCTGCACCCGAGACCACGACAACCACCGCACCCTGAGCCCGGCCGATAGAAGGGCATCCCACATGGCGCATCGCAGACGCGCTGCACTGACATCCGGAACCATCGCAGGCATCCGTTTCGCTGCGAAGTCTTTCGGACCGAGTCTCGGGCCACGTTCGGCTGTAGATCAGGGGATCGTCACAGGAGGCAGCTTCCTGACGGGATTCCTCGTAGGTTCGATCGCAGGCAGGCTGACCGGAATGCTCCCTGCCTTCACGACGTCGCCTGCACTTCGCACCGCCAGGCTCCTGGTCTCGGGTATCGGTTCGGTCCAGGGGCTCACAGCGCGCCTGCTCGCTGACGATGCCCGCCGTTCCGCGACGGTTGGATGGGCGGAGATGGGAAGCGAAGTTGTCGGAGCGATCGCCCTTGCTGGCCTCGCCGAACACGCACCTGTCCCAGCAGGAAGGGCTGCCGCGGCCGCAGCCGTCGCGGCGGGCAGCGTTGCAGACATCCAGGCCGCCCTCTCCTCCCGAGATGACGCACCCGACACCGCCTATGTCCTGAGGTCTCTCGGTGTGGCAGCGGCAATGGATGGGGCGATCGCTGGGCTCACCGGTGCGGTCGTGCTGGGAGCCCGGCTTGCAGAAGGCTCGTCACCTTCCCGTCTCATGCGCGCCGCGCGAACGGCGATCGGCGGCGTTGCGGTGATCGGCGCCTTCACTGCGGTCGGCGGCTTCGCACTGATGCGGTACCTGCACGGCCTCCAGGCGGAAACAGCAAAGACCGAGCACGCATTCGCGCAAGCCCCTGCCTCCTCTACAGTGTCCGGCAGCCGATTCAGCCTCGCTGCCTACGACACACTCGGGATGGAGGGCCGCAGGCTGGTTTCGCAAGCGACACGCCGCGATGTGTTCGTGGAGGTGATGGGCACCCCACCTGTTGCAGACCCTGTCCGTGTGTATGTGGGCATGGAGACCGCTGAGACGATCGACGACCGCGTGGAGCTCGCTGTGCACGAGCTCCGAAGAGCAGGCGGATTCGACAGGTCGATGATCGTCGCTGCGTCGCCCACAGGAACGGGCTACGTCAACTACATCCCCATCGAGGCAGCCGAGTTGATGGCACTCGGCGACATCGCGACGATCGCGATCCAGTACGGCGGACTCCCATCCCTGTTCTCCATGAACCGTGTCGATGAAGCTTCCGAACTCTATGCGAAACTGATCCGCCGGCTGCGTCGAGAGATCGACGACCTGGGCCGGAGCATCCAACTCGTGACCTACGGAGAGAGCCTCGGCGCGCTCACCTCCCAGAATGGGGTCAGGATCGCCTCCGGTTCTGGCGATCTCGTCGTGGACGCAGCACTGTGGGTCGGCACTCCACCTGGATCGAAGCTGTTCGAGGAACTGACGGCTTCCGGTGTGCCTGTCTACGACAGCTACGACGACTATCTCAACGCTGCGGAGCCGGCCAGCGACCATCCGCGTGTCATCTTCCTCAGCCACGACAATGATCCCGTCGCGACGTTCTCTCCCGGAGTTGTCTTTCGGATGCCGGCGCGTTTCACCGTTTCCAAGCCAACTCGTGGCACGAATCCCCACGAACGCTGGTTGCCTGGCATCTCCTGGTGGCAGGGCATGGTCGATACGAAGAATGCCGCCAGGGTGATCCCCGGCGAGTTCTCCTCGAACGGCCACGACTATCGCGCGGACCTCGCGCAGTTCGTGCGCCTCGCGTATCGTTTCGAGCACGTGACCGATGATGACATGGCACGTATCGAAGCTCGAGTCCGCGAAAGCGAGAAACGCCGCCTTCGTGCCGTGGACCGAGGTACCGTCACTGCCGAGCGCCCAGCGCTCATGCCGCTCGCGCCACTGCCTCGACGACGTCCCGGCGATGCTCCTTGACCCTTGCGAAGACGTCGTGAAGCGAACGCGACCTTCGGAATCCGCGGATGGCCTTGCCGAGCAGCATGACGCGTTCAGCAACCGCCATCAGAGCGAACAAGAACACGGGGAGCAGGAGGAGGGCTGAGGCAGCACCGCCCCATCCCCCGATGCGCCATCCGAGCCAGGCCCACAGTCCCCACGTGAGGCCAAAGGCGGTGATCGCGCCGATCGGCTTGATCGTGGCCATCATCGCATCGGACACCTTCCGACGTCCGATGGACCACACGATCGCCATCGGTACCGCGTTGGCCGCGAGTCCAGCGAGAGCGAACGGGAGCAGGACGAACCCCACGAGGAGCGAACGCACCGCATACCATACGAACGACGACGGCTCGTTGAGCCTCGACATGAGCATCTCGTCATCCAACCCGATCGCATCGAGATCGGTCTGGTAGGTCGCCATCGACTCGCTGACAGCCTGCCTGTGCTGATAGGGCGCTTCGTCGAGAAGCCGAGCAAGGCGCTCCTTGTCTGCATATCCGACGTCGATGCCACCCTCAACCGTGTCCGTGCGCAACGCTACGTCTGCTGCGCTCGCAAGCATGTGGGCCATCGCCCAGCTCTCGAAGTCCGGTGCAGCCTCCCTGAGATTCGCGTCGATCCGCTCGGTCAGTGCCCGCACGAGCTCCCGGTTCGATGCATCCTCTGGCTCCCCTGCTGCAACATGCTCGCGCACGAACGCATCGAGGTCGATAACCCACCCGATGTCGATGAACACGTCGGTGCGAAGCGCTGCCTTGTTCGCGTAGTGGATCCCGGCGCTCACCAGACGGATCCCCGCAACGCCCGATGCCCTCGCGCCAAGAGCGATCCTCGCAGAACCTGTCTTGACGGGGGCAATCGACGGATCGTCCACGGTTATCCCCTCGGGGAAAATGGTCACGAGGTCACCTTCGGCAAGCGCATCGTATGTTGCGACGAACATGGCTTCGTTGGATGTCGGCCCACCATCGTCGGCCTTGTGCACCGGGATGGCCCGCACCCACTCCATGACGCTCTTGGCAACGGGGTACTTCCAGATCACATCACGGGCGACGTACCTCGGAACTCTGTCCATCGCATAGATGAGCAGGAGTGGGTCGGTGAAGCCACCGAAGTGGCTGGAATTCACCACCTCGGGTCCGGTCGCGGTCAGGCCGGGCTCTTGGCGTACTTCGACGCGGTGATACAGCGCGGTGACCGCCCACCACACAACTCTCCGAATGATCCGTTCCGACTTGTCCACCGAGATGCTTCCCGTTCGTCGGCTGCACGTTACCGTATGTGACGTGACGCCAGTACCCCAGGTCCAGCTTCCTTTCGGTTCAGCACCTCGACACCCTCGATCCAGCAGAGGGGTTCAGGAACGGTTCGAGAGTGCATCGTGGGCTGCGTCATGCACCGCTGTACCGAGTGCCACGACCCTCTCCTTCGCCCGGTCTTGTGGGACGTCGGCCATTGCGAGCAGCGCTCCGTACCAACCCTCCGTGTTCCAGATGGCACCTTCGGGGAGCGGTGCGGCCGTCCACGCATCGTCGAATGGCCACGGGTTGGCGTAGAAGTAGGCATCGCCTGCTGGATACCACCCGATCGCTATCTGCGCACTGGTCGGCACC
>CAYLIR010000036.1:0-11094 GCA_964383515.1 uncultured Acidimicrobiaceae bacterium | reverse complement strand
CCGAGCCCGATAATGTCCATGCCAGAGAGGTTATCAGCTACCCGCACCCCCTTCGCATACCCTGGGTATCGTGTCTTGGGGTGGGGCTATTCGACAGTGACGGACTTGGCCAGATTCCTTGGCTGGTCGATATCGTGGCCTGCCATGCGAGCAACGTGGTAGGCAAGCAGCTGGAGCGGAACGACCGCAGCGACCGGGCCGAGAAGATCCTCGATGTCAGGGATCCGCATCACGATGTCCGCGTACTTGCCGATCTCGGTGTCGGTGTCGTACGCCACAGCGATGATCTTGCCTCCCCTGGCCTTGACCTCCTGGACCGCAGAGATCGTCTTGTCGTACACGGCCCTCTGTGTGAGGATCACGATGACGGGCACGCCGTCCGTGATGAGCGCGAGCGTCCCATGCTTGAGCTCGCCTGCGGGCATCGCTTCGGAGTGGAGATACGAGATCTCCTTGAGCTTGAGCGAGCCCTCCATCGCGATCGCGTAGTCGAGCCCACGCCCGATGAAGTACACGTCACTCACACCCTTGATCTCCTCGGCAGCAGCGACGGCCTCGGACTCGCGGGACAACACTTCCTCGACCACTGACGGCATCTGGTGCAGGCCGTGGGCTATCGCTGTTGCAAGTTCGGCGTCGACCGTACCGAGCACTGCGCCGATCCGCAACGCAAGCAGGTACTGGGCGATGAGCATCGCCATGTAGGCCTTGGTCGATGCGACGGAGATCTCCGGTCCGGCCCGCGTGTAGAGAATGTCATCGGCGTACCTCGCAAGGGTTGAGCCCACGACGTTCGTGATCGCGAGCATCCGGGAGCCGTGGTCACCGGCTTGGCGCGCTGCTGCGAGTGTGTCGGCGGTCTCTCCCGACTGGGAGATGGCGATCGTCAGCTGGTTCGGGCCGATGATGGGGTCTGCGTACCGAAGCTCATGAGCGTATTCGACGTTGGCTGGCAGCCGCAACACCCTGCGGAAGATCTCCTGGCCGATCAAGCCAGCGTGGTACGCCGTACCACACGCTGTGATCCACACCCGGTCGAGAGCACGCACGTAGCCGTCATCGAAATGGACGTCTTCGAGCCACACGGTGCCGTCCTCATCAAGACGGCCCGCGAGCGTCTCGGTGACCACGGCAGGCTGCTCGTTGATCTCCTTGAGCATGAAATGGTCGTACCCGCCCTTCTCCGCCTGCTGGGCATCCCAGTCGATATGGATCACTTCGCGGTCGATGGGCTCGCCGTCGATCGTCTCGACCGTAGCGCCATCAGCGGTCACGATCACCATCTCGTTGTCCTCGATGATCATGAACTCCCTCGTACGGTGCAGTACGGCCGGGATGTCCGATGCGAGGAACGTCTCACCATCTCCCAATCCAACGACAAGGGGGCTGATCTTGCGCACGGCAACGATCTTGCCCGGTTCTCTCTTGGACATGACCACCATCGCGTACGCCCCCTCGGAGAGGGCAACCGTCTTGCGGACCGCTTCGACGATATCTCCGTCGTATTCGCGGGCGATGAGGTGAGCGAGCACCTCGGTGTCTGTTTCGGAGCTGAACGCTGCGCCCGCTTCCTCAAGTGCCTCTTTGAGTGTCTGAAAGTTCTCGATGATGCCGTTGTGCACGACGACGAATTCACCCGATGGGTCGGTATGGGGGTGCGCGTTCGCATCTGAGGGAACGCCGTGCGTCGCCCATCGTGTGTGGCCGATACCGACGGAGCCTTCGAGCGGTTCGGCTTCGAGCAGCTTCTCGAGGTTGACGAGCTTGCCTTGGGCCTTGCGAATATGGATCGAACCGTTGGTCACCGCCACGCCCGCAGAGTCATATCCGCGGTACTCCAGCCTCCGCAGCCCGTCAACCAATATCGGGGTCGCATCCTGCGGCCCAACGTATCCCATGATTCCACACATCGCGCGCAGCCTCTTTCGTGTTCGGAGACGAGCGATGCGGCGATTCTGGGTGTCCCCACTCACGGCGGGCCGGCCTCTGTGTCGGAGATCGCTCCCCGGTTCTGATCCGACCCGTTACGACTGTGAGCAGCCGAGAGGGCATCCGCCGAACGTTTCGATACTCCCTCTTCCTCGTCGCCTCGTCTCCGAGGTCTGGCGCTGTAGAGTGTGCATCACACGTCTCGTTGCGTTGTCCACCAGAGCTTACCGCTCACCGGCCAAAGCCGTCACGACCCTCGTGTCGGACAGATTGGTCCGGAACGCTAGGTCAGGACATCGTGGACGACGGCCGCTATCGACTGTGCCACAGCTTCGGCTTCGGTTGCCGTGGGAGCTTCCACCATCACCCTGATCAGCGGTGCGGTTCCGGAAGGGCGGACGAGGATCCTACCGGAGGAACCGAGCTCGTCCTCATGGCGGGCGATCTCAGCCGCGATAGCTTCGTGGGTGTCCCAGCCAGCCTTCGAACCGACCCGAACGTTGGTGAGCACCTGAGGAAGCTCGGCCATGATGCGTCGTAGCTCGCGCAATTCCTTGCCGCTATCTGCCATGACCTCGATGAGGCGAAGCGCTGTTCGCAATCCGTCTCCCGTTGTCCTGTCCTCGAGCAGGATGTGCCCAGACTGCTCTCCACCAACGACCGCTCCGACTTCGCGCATCGCTGTGACGACATTGCGGTCACCTACAGGGGTGAGCACGACATTGATGCCCATGTTCTCCATTGCATTGTGGAATCCGAGGTTCGACATCACCGTCGCAACAACTGTTGCATTGTCGAGCGAGCCGCTGTCGTGCTGCCACTTCGCGAAGATCGCCATGATCACGTCGCCGTTGGCTATCTCACCGTCTTCGTCGACCGCTATCAACCGATCGGCGTCGCCGTCGAACGCGAATCCGACCTTGCCCCTGGCAAACCGTGCGATGGCATCAGGATGTGTCGCACCGACACCGTCGTTGATGTTGATGCCCGTTGGGTCATTCGCCATGACGGTCGCTGACACGCCGAGGCGATCGAAGAGCACAGGAGCGATGCGTGATGCTGCTCCGTTCGCGCAGTCCACAACGATCTCGACGCCGTCGACAGGATGGTGCACCGTGGTGGCAAGCCAGTCGATGTACCGCTGGGATGCATCTTGCATGACCGTCTGGAACCCCACCTGGGCCCCTGTCGCTGCACGATATGGCGCATCAGCGAAGTAGCGCGCCTCGATCTGGCGTTCGTGGTCCTCAGATATCTTGACACCGTCTGGGCCGAAGAACTTGATGCCGTTGTCTGGTGCGGGATTGTGCGAAGCGGACACCATCACACCGAGGGCTGCACCGGATTCGATGCACGCTCTCGAAACAGCGCCGACAGGAAGAACGCCGAGATCGACCATGTCGATCCCAACAGCGTTGAATCCAGCGTTGACGGCGGCCACCAGCATGGGACCTGAGCGCCGGGAGTCCGCGCCGATGACGACGTGGCCTTCGATCGACTCCCCTGCTGCGCGCGCAAGGTCGAAAGCAAGCTGCGGCGTCAACTCGGCGTTCGCGAGACCGCGAACGCCATCTGTTCCGAAGAGCCTCTGGCTGTGTGCGCCCATAGATGTCCCTTATCCCCTATGGCAGCGTTGCCGCGGGTGTGACGCTAGCGCTTGGTGAACTGTGGAGCGCGGCGTGCCTTGCGCAGCCCGTACTTCTTGCGCTCAACCCTTCGGGAATCACGCGTCAGCATGCCTTCTTTCTTGAGCACCGGCCGCAGCTCCAGATCGATCGCAATGAGGCCACGGGCGATCCCGAGGCGCAACGCGTCGCTCTGTCCTGTCGTCCCGCCGCCTTCAAGCGTCGCGACGACGTCATAGCGGTTCTCGAGGTCCGTGACCTTGAATACCTCCTGAACCCGCCTACGCAACTCGGGATCAGGGAAGTAGTCCGTGAGGCTTCGGCCGTTGAGCGAGTACTCACCGTTCCCGTCATAGAGGCGGACGCGGGCGACGGAACTCTTGCGACGACCGGTCGTCTGGACGAGTGGCTTTGGTTTGGCCATCAGGACTCAACCTTTCGGTACTTGAGCGTAAGCGGTTGCGGCATCTGGGCAGCGTGCGGATGATCTGCGCCCGCGTACACTTTGAGCTTGCGGAACATCTGACGTCCCAGCCGGTTCTTCGGGAGCATCCCACGCACTGCGGTCTCGACGATGCGCTCCGGGTACTTCTTGCGCACCTCAGAGAGTGTCTCGGCGCGGAGGCCGCCCGGGTATCCCGAGTGGCGATAGTAGACCTTCCCGATCTCCTTGGAACCCGATACGTGCACCTTGTCTGCATTGACGACGATGACGTAGTCGCCACCATCGACGTGCGGTGCGTACGTTGGCTTGTTCTTGCCCCTCAGCACCTGCGCTATCTCGGATGAGAGGCGCCCGAGCGGCACATCGGTGGCGTCGACGACGTACCACGAACGGTCGATGTCGGCAGGCTTTGGCGAGAAGGTTCTCTGCAGCTTTGGCTTCATGCGGTGACTGTCCCTAAGACGATGGCGTGGAGAAGCAGCTTCCGCGTGGAAGCGCTTCCGTATGGTATCGGTTCCCGTATGTAACAGGCAAGCGGCACACGTGGGACAGGCCGTTGACCTCGCGGATGGAGGAACCGTCTGCGCTCAGTGTACCGGTACGGTGACAGCCAACGCAGCGAAATGCCCTGTGCGCCAACATGCGGCTCACCGAGTGGGTATCGTCACCCAGCTCGGGTGCGGAAGGGGTTCCTCGTCATAGGCAACCGCCACGAGAACCAGGCCATGTGCTGGGGCGACGCCCTTCGTGTTGGCCCTGTCGAGTGACGCGACGATACCTGGCACATCCGCGGCATCGACGAGCCCGCACCCCACCTCGACACCGAGCGCGACGATCGAACGCACCATCTGATGACAGAACGACCGGGCTCCGATCGACAGATCGACTGTGTCTCCCGAGCGCCGCCAACACGCCCACAACACCTCGCGCACGGGTGTCCTGTTCTCGTGCTTGCGGCAGAATGCGGAGAAGTCGTGGACACCGACGAGGTGTCCCACGGCCTCGTTCATCAGGTCGACATCCAGCGGCGCCTGATAGGTCCACACCGTCGACGCGGTGAGTGGATCGTGAACCGGAGCATTGCGGATCCGGTACCGGTATGCCCTGCCCGTAGCGGAGAACCTCGCGTGAAAATCGTCATCGACGATCGTGAGGCTCCGCGCCGCGATCTCTGGAAAGAGCACCTTGTTCAGCGACCGAAGGGCTTTCTGCGTATCGAAGGGCTCGCAGGTGAACGAGACAACCTGATGGGAGGCATGCACACCCTTGTCCGTCCTCCCAGCCACGTAGGTGGCGACACCGCCGGTGTATGGCGCCAGTGCTGTCTCAAGCTTCCCCTGCACACTCGGGACGTTGGGTTGGATCGCGTAGCCATGGAACTTCGATCCGTCGTATGCGATGTCGAGTCGATACGTCGGCATGTCAGAACGCGAATACGCTGCCCAGGATCAGCCCGATGACAACCATCAGGATGTACCCGCCGAGGGCCGACGCTACTGCCTTGACCATAGACAGGTCAGCGATGTACGTCAGGCCGTTCGCTACAACGAAGATGAACCATACTCCGCCTGCGAGGAACGCGAGCCGGGGATCGGGCACCAGGAAATTGATGAAAACGGCAAGGAGCAACGTCGGTGCAGCGAAACCGGTGATCCGGAGATATACGGCGTACGTCCCGTGGCCATCGAACACGAAACGCGATACCCCGTAGGTCGCTCCCGCGTAGACGACCCACGAAAAGAGAGCGCTTATGAGGAGGGATATGAGCGTCATCGGGTGGAGCAACGCGAGGAGCGAGTACCCGAAACCGAGCGCCATGAGGACCTGCGTGACCACAACGATGATCGCTGCATCCCCCGTTGCGCGATCGTTGAAATCCATCCACACGAACGCGTCACGCTCGAGCCTGATGGTCTGTACTAGTCGATCGAGAACGACGCCCACCGAACCTCCGCTTCCGGCCAACCGAGGGTACCGGAGTCTGGGCTCTGCTTTCGCCGCGCTCAACCTCACGCCTTCACCATCGCCTCGAGCGAGTGGGCGCCGCCAAGGAGGGCCTCATCGACGTCAAAGCGCTCAAGATCGCTGAAGCGGACCCAACGCGCATCGAGCACCTCATCGATCGGGCCGATCGCGCTCGCTGACGCTTGGAACCCGACGCCAAGGTCGAAATGCGTGTGACGCGGCTCATCCCAGCGTTCGGGGATGCTGTGTGCGTCAATACGTACGAGCCCGGAACCGACCCTGCGCAACATCCCTACGCCCGTCTCTTCGAACACCTCACGGCGAGCCGCGTCCTCGACCGAGGCGTCGATAGATTCGAGGTGGCCGCCAGGCTGGAGCCACCTGCCGAGCCTCCCATGACGGATCAACAACAACGACCGGCCGTCCGGGGATGCTACGAAACCCGATGCGGTGAAATGGCCAGGCGAGAAGGATGCTCGCGGCCACACCGGTTCGTCGCTTTCAAGGAGTGCCAACGCTCGACGGTAAGAATCCTCGTCTCCACGGCATCGATGCGAGCCAACGACGGCCGATATGTCCCGTGGTCCCGACATCGTGTATGGGATGCGTATACGGCCGCTAGACCAGCTCTACCTTCGCCATCTCTGCGCCGTCTCCGCGACGGGGACCAAGCTTGGTGATCCGCAGATAGCCGCCGGGGCGATCTGCGTAGCGAGGGGCAACGTCGTCGAAGAGCTTCGTGACGACTTCGTTGTCGTTGATCTTCTTGAGGATCGTCCTGCGAGCATGCAGATCCCCACGGCGAGCCTTTGTGATGACCTTCTCCGCGTAAGGACGGAGCATCTTTGCCTTGGCCTGGGTCGTCGTCACCTCTTCGTGCTCGATGAGTGCCATCGTCAGGTTCGCAAGGATCTGGCGCTGATGCGACGGGCTCCCGCCGAGACGGGCGCCCTTCTTCGGACGTGGCATTATGCAACACTCCCTTCGGAGTCTGCGTAGTTGCGCAGGCTGAAACCGAGCTCGTCGAGCTTGGCAACAACCTCTTCGAGGGACTTCTGGCCGAAGTTCGTCACGTTGAGGAGATCCTCTTCCGACTTCTCGATGAGTTCGCCAACGGTCTGGACCTGAGCACGACGCAGGCAGTTCCGTGGGCGTTCGGACAGGTCGAGTGCCTCGATGGGAAGATCGAGATGCTCCTGGCCTGACACCTCGACCGGGACGACCTCGTCGGGGACGAGCGCATCGTAGTCGTCCATGTCTGCGATAAGCTCGAACAGATTCTTGAGCGTCCCACCCGCAGAGGAGACACCCTCCGAAGGCGTGATCGAACCATCCGTCTGGACATCGAGGATGAGCCGGTCGAAGTCCGTGCGCTGGCCGACCTGGGTGTTCTCGACTCGGTAGGCGACCTTGCGCACCGGCGAGAAGATGGAGTCGATCGGGATCACACCGATCGTATCGCTCTTGTTGTTGGCCTCTGCACTGCGATACCCGACGCCGCGTTCAGCGGTCAGCTCGACTTCGAGCTTGCCGGATGCAGCGAGCGTGGCGAGATGGAGATCACCGTTGACGACCTCGACGTCCGCGGGGGCTTTGAGGTCTCCTGCGGTTACCTCGCCCTTGCCCTTGGCAGACAGGTACAAGGTCTGTGGTTCATCCACGTCGATGCGCAGCACGACTTGCTTGAGATTGAGGATGAAGTCGACGACATCCTCCACGACACCTTCCATCGTGGAGAACTCGTGTTGGACGCCATCGATCCGCACAGACGTTATGGCAGCGCCGGGAATACGTGATAGCAACGTGCGTCGCATCGTGTTCCCGAGCGTGTAGCCGAAGCCTGGCTCAAGAGGCTCGATGGTGAACTTCGAGCGGTCGTCTGAGAGGCTTTCCTCTTCGATTGTGGGGCGTTGAGTGATGAGCACGTTCGCTCCTGTGTTCGGTGATATGGCTACGTCTGATCTACTTGGAGTAGAGCTCGACGATGAGTTGTTCCTTGATCTCGGTGTCGATCTGGTCACGGGTTGGCAACGTGTCGACCGTGATCTTGCGATCTCCGGATTCAACGTTGATCCAGTCGGGAACAGAACGACCGACGGTATCGATTGCGTGTTGGATCGGGAGTATCTGCTTGCTGCGTTCCTTGACCGTCACGACATCGCCAGGACGCACCGAGTACGAGGGGATGTCGACCTTCTTGCCATTGACAAGGAAGTGACCATGGTTGACGAGTTGCCTGGCCTGAGGCCTGGTGCTTGCAAGGCCAGCGCGGTAGACGACATTGTCGAGTCGCGTTTCGAGGATCACGAGCAGGTTGGTACCGGTGATTCCAGAGGCTTTCACTGCATTCTTGTAGTACCGGCGGAACTGCTTTTCGAGCACGCCGTACATGAACTTCAGCTTCTGCTTCTCGCGGAGCTGGATCTGGTACTGCGACTCGCGTATACGGCCTCGGCCGTGTTGGCCTGGCGGATATGGGCGCCGATCGAAGTACTTTGCCTTGTTCTCGTCGAGGAGTTGGCGAGCCCTGCGGCTGACCTTCGTCCTCGGTCCGGTGTATCGAGCCATCGTTAGCGACCCTTCCGCTTCTTGGGACGGCACCCGTTGTGCGGGACAGGGGTGACGTCCTTGATGCCTGTGATCTCGATGCCCATGTTCTGGAGCGTCCTGATCGCTGTTTCACGGCCCGAGCCTGAACCGCGCACGATCACATCGATCTTGCGCATCCCCATCTCGCCAGCCTTGCGCGCCGCTTGCTCTGCTGCGATCTGGGCTGCGTACGGAGTCGACTTGCGCGAGCCCTTGAAACCGACGGATCCACCTGAGGTCCACGCAGCGACCTTGCCATCTTGATCGGTGATCGTCAGGATCGTGTTGTTGAAGGTCGCCTTGATATGCACCTGACCGTGGGTGATCGTTCGTTTGCCGCGGCGCTTGCGGCGCTGTGGTGCCGCTGCCTCGGGTGCCGCCGCTTCGGGCGCCGCTGCCTCAGGCGCCACCGCCTGCGGAGCTGCTTCTGGCTGTGTGTCTTGGCTGGTCATTACTTCGTGACCTTCTTCTTCCCTGCGATCGCCACGCGCTTGCCCTTGCGGGTTCGAGCGTTCGTGTGCGTGCGCTGGCCCCTCACCGGAAGACCGCGGCGATGCCGGAGCCCCTGGTAACAGCCGATCTCGATCTTGCGTTTGATGTCCTGGGCGACCTGGCGACGAAGGTCGCCTTCGATCTTGTAGTTGCTCTCGATGAACTGCCGGATGCGGAGTACTTCAGCATCCGAGAGATCGCGAACCTTGATGTTGTAGTCGATATCGAGCGAGTCGAGAACCTGGTGTGATCTCGAACGCCCGATCCCGAAGATATAGGTGAGTCCGATCTCGACTCGCTTGTCTCTGGGAAGGTCGACGCCTGCGATACGTGCCATACGTGCTACCCCTGACGCTGCTTGTGGCGTGGGTTGGAACAGATCACCCAGACCCGGCCATGCCGACGGATGATGCGACAGTTGTCGCACATCTTCTTTGCGGAGGCTCTAACTTTCATATTCGGCGATCCTGCCTCGGTACTTGCTAGAGACGCCGTCGCCAAGCACCGGAAGATCCGAAACCGAATTCCAGAGGTGTTTGACGTCTACACCACTGGAGAGCCCCATTCGTGAGGCGATCCATCGATATCAACGACGTCGAATTGTCACAGAAAAGTGCAGCCCGAGCCGGACTGCACATTGGATTGTACACCACCTCCAGAACTACCACCAGCGGATGCCGGATACCGGAATTGTCTGGTATCGGGCGTCGGCTAGCTGATCAACCGTTGCCGGAACCCAAGCTGACTGCCACACAGTCCTGTGAGTTGGCCGAGTCGTCGGCGACAGTGCAGAGGTTCGAAACCGTGATGAACCCTCCCCCCTCGGATGCGCCCCAACTGGCGTTCTTGATGTCACCCTCCTCTGTGGAGACCGTGTTCGAGGACTTCTCCCACTCGGTGGGCTGACTGTCGGTCCATTCGTCGTAGTACCCGACGACCTCGTCGAAGTTGCCACCGGGATACGAGAGCGTCACGTTGGCATTGCCCTCGCTCTCGAACACACTCAACACCGTGCCGCCGTCTGGAGCGGGGATCGGGAACCCATCGGGGATCTCTCCTCCACCGATTCGTATGGTCACGTCCTCTGTCTCGATCGACACCTCTCCTGTGTCCACGTTGATGTCGACCCCGTCGACCCCGTCGACACTGTCGAGCGCTTTCTCGGTGATGCTCTCGGCGATGTTCTCAGACACAGACTGGCATGCCGTGAGAACGAGTGCAAAGACAACGAACACGATTGCGATCCGTCTCATAGATGCGTACTCCTATCTCCTAGCGTTTCCCCGCCCATATGTTCGGGGTGTTGTGGGACTGAGCTGCTCTCCCACTATAGCCAGAGCGAGAGAAGGGACACAGGAGCACGCTCAGCTCGGGTGCCGCTCCGTGGCACACATGCCGACGCTCACCGCGCGACCGAGCATCTCGATGCAGTAGCGTGGCGTCTATGGGCACCATTGTCATGTTCGATGTCAACGAGACACTCCTCGACCTTGCACCGGTGCGTTCATGGTTCGCCGACCGATTCGCAGGCCAGGTGACGGCATCGGCGTGGTTCGCCGAGTTGCTCAAGCTATCGTTCGTATCGTCGGCGACCGACGCGTACCGGCCGTTCACCGAACTCGCTGGTGTGGCGCTCGTCAGCGTCGCAGAACGCCGCGGCATCGGGATAGGGCGACAGAACCTCACAGACATCACAACCGTTCTGGCGACCCTGCCCCCACATCGCGACGTCGTGGCTGGCCTCAACGCGCTCGGTGCCGAGGGTTTCCCTCTTGCTGCCCTCACGAACTCCCCGCTCGCAACGGCGCACGCTCAGCTGGGCAACGCTGGCATCGCTTCGCTCTTCGATTCCGTGATGTCCGTCGAGATGGTCCACCGATTCAAGCCGCATCGCTCCGTGTATCTGCAGGCAGCATCCGAGCTCGGAGTGAGCCCGCAGGACATCGTCATGGTCGCTGCCCACGATTGGGACATCGCCGGCGCCCAGGCAGCGGGTCTCGACGGCATGTTCATCGAGCGGCCAGGCCAGGCCTACAGCCAAGCTTTTGC
>CAYLIR010000035.1:0-11202 GCA_964383515.1 uncultured Acidimicrobiaceae bacterium | reverse complement strand
TCTGGAGCCCGAATGTGGGCCTTGGTTGGCACGATCCGTATCGCAACGCAGCATCGATGCTGATGCCTATCGACGCTGCGGTCTGGCCAGCGACGATGCACGATCTTGGATTGTTGCCAGATGGCCCACCGGTTTTCACACCAACCGTCGATTTCTCTGCAATGTTCGTCGATACGAAGTCTGACGATCTGTTCCATCTGGCCGAAGCACGCATCGAGCATCGAACGGCTGGCTCGGTGTCCGGTACGATCCGTATCTGGGGCGACGGCGGCGGCTACCGAGCCACAGGCCGATCTCACAATCTGATACGGCGATAGTCCGCTTCTGTGGGATGGAGAGAGAGTCTCGCTAGCATGGGGCACGAGGACCGATACCCGACCTCGGATCGGAGCCATCCATGAACATCGCTCTTGTTGGAACAGGCAGAGCCGCTGGCGCGCTCGGTATCGCGTTGTCGAGGTCGGGACACCGGATCGTCGGCGTGCACGGCCGTTCGCCATCAGCCGTTGCTCGGACACAGGCGCTGTTCGCCATAGAGGACGGTTCTCCCGAACTGTGGGTCCTTGCAGTGTCCGACGACGCCATCGAACCGGTCGCTGCCGAGATCGCTGCGCACATCGATGGCGTGCCTGCTGTTCACGTTTCCGGTGCGGTCCCCGTGTCCGCGCTTGCACCCATTGCAGCAACAGGCAGCCAGGTTGGGTCGTTCCACCCGCTCCAGACGCTGCCGGACCCCGTTGTTGGAGCGGACAAGCTCCCCGGTTCCTGGATCGCGGTTACCGCCCATCAACCGCTCCATGGGGACCTGGAGCGCCTCGCAGTGTCGATCGGGTGCCATCCGTTCGCTCTCGGCGATGCTGACAAGCCGCTCTACCACGCAGCAGCGGCTGCATCCGCCAACTTCGTCCTCGCCGCGCTCGCGGTCGGCCGGGGTCTGTTCGATGCCGCTGGCGTCCCCTTCGACGCGGCGCGCCCGCTTCTCGATGCCATCGTAGGGAATGCCTTCACCTTCGGCCCCCGCGAAGCGCTCACCGGTCCGATCGCCCGGGGAGATGTCGCAACGGTGGCAAGCCAACTCGACGCGGTCCGTGCCAAGACACCCGAACTGTACGACCGCTTCGTGGCGCTGTGTCAGGTCACTGCAGCTACGGCAGGAACGAGCGACCTGTTCGAGGATGTTCTCAGATGATCGTGGTCACAGACTTCGCCGAAGTGCGGGCGTTGCACAGAGGATCCGTCGGATTCGTCCCGACCATGGGGTATCTCCACGAGGGTCATCTGAGCCTCGTCGAGAGGGCTGCCTCCCGCTGCGACACGGTCATCGTGTCTATCTTCGTCAACCCGCTCCAGTTCGGTGACCCTTCCGATCTCGACTCGTACCCGATGGACCTTGACCGTGACGTCGAACTCGCTGGGGACGCAGGTGCCGACATCGTATTCGCCCCGACGGTCGATCAGATGTACGCAGGGGACCATGCCGTTGTCGTGCGTGTTGCAGACGTCGGTGACGCGATGGAGGGCAGGTTCCGTCCCGGCCACTTCGATGGGGTCGCTACCGTCGTCGCAAAGCTGTTCGCAGGCATACAGCCAGACCTCGCGTTCTTCGGGCGGAAGGATGCCCAGCAGCTCGCTCTCGTCACGACGATGGCTGAGGGGCTCTCGCTGCCCGTCGAGGTCGTTGGTTGTCCGATCGTGCGAGAAGCAGACGGCCTCGCGTTGTCGTCGCGCAACACGAGGCTCTCTGAGGAGGCTCGGGCCGATGCCGTGCACCTATCCCAAGCGCTGTTCAGCGCAGCCGAACGGTTCACCTCGGGCGAGCGCAGCTCCGCTGTCCTCAAAGACATCGTGGCAACCCGTCTGGCTCGGGAGCCTTCGGTCGACCTCGAATACGTCGAGGTCGCTGATGTCGCGTCTGCCCAGATCGTTGACGAGATCACCGTTCCTTCGTTCATAGCGCTTGCTGGGATGGTTGGCGGCGTGCGGCTCATCGACAATGTCGCGCTCGACGGACTCAATGGGACCGTCGATCTCGGTGAAAGGATCGAAACACGAAGCATCCTGTATGGAGGTGGCACATGCTGTTGACGATCGATGTCGGCAACACCCAGGTCGCACTCGGCATATTCGATGGCGATGAACTCGTCGGACACTGGCGTGTATCGACGAACGCCGACGCCACATTTGACGAGGTCCGCTGGCAGATCACGGGCATTCTCGGTGCGGACGGATTCTCCCAGGGTGACATCGGAGGGATCGCTATATCGAGTGTGGTGCCAGCGATCACGGCATCACTGCGCAAGATCGCCCCACACATCACCAGTGGTGATGTGGTTGTCGTTGAGCCTGGCACGAAGACAGGTCTTTCCATAGAGATCGACAACCCGCGTGAGGTGGGGGCCGACCGGGTCGTCAACTCCGTTGCGGTCCGCGATCGGCATGGGGAGCCTGCGATCGTTGTCGACTTCGGCACATCGACGAACTTCGACATCGTCGGTCCAGATGGTGCATATCTTGGCGGAGCGATCGCCCCCGGGCTCATTGTCTCGACCGACGCCCTCATCTCGAGGACTGCAGCGTTGCGCAACGTCGAGTTCTCCGAGCCGCGTTCGGTCATCGGGAAGGGGACCGTCGAAGCCATCCAGTCGGGTGCCTTGTACGGGCATGCGGGACTCGTCGATGGGATCATGGAACGGATCGCAGATGAGCTCGGCGGGGACGTCGTTCGGGTCGCAACCGGAGGACTTGCGTCTACCATCGTTCCCCACTGCCGCAGCGTCTCGACCATCGACCCATACCTGACGCTCGAAGGGCTCAGGATCATCTACGACCTCAACAGGAACACCACATGAACAACGACGCTTCGCTCGGCGAGGCTCCAGACGACATCGTCGACCTCGAAGCCCATGCACTCACCCGCGACCGTGTCCGCAAGTACCGCGGGGTGATGGAGGATGGCGGTTTCCCATACGTGTTCGAGCGCACCGACACCGCCGCGGATCTGCGTTCTCGCTACGACGCCCTCGAAGCGGGGGAGAGCTCTGGGGATGTCGTGACCGTTGCGGGGCGCCTCAAGAACGTGCGCCTCATGGGCAAGCTCGCTTTCGCTGTCTTGTCCGATACGACCGGCACGATCCAGCTCTTCGTGGACAAGCGTGGTCTCGGCGACGATGGGTTCGCTGCATTCAAGGATCTGGATGCAGGCGACTGGGTGGGTGCAACCGGCGAAGTGGTCACCACGAAGCGGGGCGAGCTGTCGGTTCGCATTTCCTCGTTCACCCTTCTGCAGAAGAGCCTTCGGCCGATGCCGGACAAGTGGCACGGTCTCAAGGACACCGAGGCACGCTCTCGGCAACGGTATCTCGACCTCATGGCGAACGACGCGGCGCGTGCCACCGCCGTGGCTCGCTCCAAGATCATCTCCGAGCTCAGGCGTCAGTTCGACGCTCGTGGGTACATGGAGGTGGAGACGCCTGTGCTCCTTCCCGAGGCGACGGGTGCGACAGCACGACCGTTCCTCACGCACCACAATGCGCTCGATCTCGACATGCAGCTGCGCATCGCTACCGAGTTGTACCTCAAGAGGCTCGTTGTCGGAGGTCTTGAGAAGGTATACGAGATCGGCCGCATCTTCCGCAACGAAGGCGTCGACTCGACACACAACCCCGAGTTCACCATGCTCGAGTCGTACGAGGCGTTCGCCGACTACAGCAGCATCATGGACCTCGTCGAAGACGTGTTCGCTGCATGCGCCGTCGCTGCGACCGGCACGAGTACCGTCATCTATCAGGGAAGGGAGATCGACCTGGCCGGGCCGTACCGGAGGGTGACGATGCTCGACCTCGTACGTGAGGCCACAGACGAGGCTATCGACTACGACACCCGACGGGACGAACTGGTGAAGCTGGCGCGCTCGCACGGTATCGACCCGGAAGGCCACTGGGGCCAAGGAAAGATCGTCGAGTCGCTGTTCGACCAACTCGTGGAGCCAACATTGTGGGAGCCGACGTTCGTGACGGAGCATCCCATCGAGACATCTCCCCTGGCGCGGGCGCATCGTGCGAAGCCGCATGTCACGGAGCGTTTCGAACTGCTCATCGCAGGATCGGAATATGCGAACGCGTTCTCGGAGCTCAACGATCCGTTCGACCAGCGTGCCCGTTTCGAGGCGCAGGCCGACGCGAAGGTGGCTGGGGATGATGAGGCGCATCCGATCGACGAGGACTACATTCGTGCGCTCGAGTACGGGCTGCCCCCAACCGGCGGTCTCGGCATCGGCGTTGACCGGCTCGTCATGCTCTTGACAGACAACACCCACATTCGTGAGGTGATCCTGTTCCCAACGATGCGCCCGAGGTCGTCGAATGACTGACCTGAGGCTCCACCGCTGGTGTTGGCGTCTGCGGCTCGCATCGCCCATACTGGGCCCATGACACACCCTGCGCCTGTCGACGTCTACGTCGACGTCACGTCCAAGCTCGAGATCCCCGAGAACGGGACGCTCTCGAAGGTCCTCTATGGGGACGACCGCATTCGCGTTGTCGGATTCGCGTTCGACACCGGCGAGGAACTGTCCGAGCACACCGCAACAGTGCCGGTGATCGTTCAGGTCGTGAGCGGGACATTCCGGTTCGACGCGGAGGGCGAGTCGTGGGAATTGGGCCCGACGTCGTGGATGCATCTTGAAGCGTCCGTGCCCCACTCGGTCGTCGCCCTCGAACCCGCCCGCCTCCTGCTTACCCTCCTCAAGGGGTAGTTCTAGGTGTAGCCGAGCAGATCTCGGGCGCTGGGGGAGAGTTTCTCGAAGCTCCACGGGGGATCATCGACCATCATCACTTCGGCGTGGTCGATCCCATCGAGGCGTGTGAGCCTCGCTTCGACCTGCTTGGTGAGAAAGCCGCCGAGGGGGCAAACAGGGCTCGTTGTGGTCATCGTCACTCGCGCCGTGTCACCGTGGATCGTCACGTCGTAGACCAACCCGAGGTCGACGATCGAAATGCCGAGTTCAGGATCGATGACATCGCGTAGCGCGTCCATAGCGGCACCCGTAGTGCCGGCGGTATCTGGCATCCCCGGGAGGGGAACAGATGACTGCTGAGGTTGGGGCGTATCTACCATTGGGTGATGTCCTCCGTGCGCAAGACTATAGGAATACTGCTCGGTCTCTCAGCCCTCGGTGGCTTCGTCGTTGGCATATGGATGGGGCTTGTGCGGCTTGGCTGGTCCCTCGGCTTTCCACCGTCACCGGTGGCTCATGGGCCGCTGCTCGCCCTTGCGATTCTCGGTACCCTGATCGGGGCAGAGCGAGCCGTTGCCCTCGGAAAGACCTGGGTTTGGGCAGGTCCCGCAGCTTCGGCGCTGGCGGCTGTCCTGATTCTCGCTGGTGTCTCTGTGTCGATGGTTGCACCGCTTCTCGCTATCGCTGGCGGAGTACTCGTTGCGGTCTTTGCCACCGTCTACCGCTCGCATCCGGCGACGCACATCGTCGTCATGGGTGTCGGCGCCGGGGCATTCGTTGTCGCGGCGATCGTGCTGGCCATGGGTGTGTCGATTCCGAGAGTTGTTCCACTCCTCGCTGCGTTCCTCGTGATCACGATCACCGGCGAACGTCTTGAGCTCGCTCATCTCGGTGTCGGACGTGTCGGGATGCTCTGGTTCATCGCTTCGATCGTGCTTGTGGGCATCGGCTCGATGGCTGCAGGAGCAGGCATCGCCGCAGGAACGGAACTTGCAGGCGCAGCGTTCGTATCGCTTGCTGCGTGGCTCGGCCACTACGACATCGCGAGGAGGACCGTGCGCATGAGTGGGCCTACTCGGTTCATGGCGATCTCGTTGCTCGTCGGCTACCTCTGGCTCGGGATCGCAGGCGTCTTCTGGCTGCTCTACGGCCTCTTTCCCGGTTCCGTGGGATACGACACTGGGGTTCACGCTGTGTTCTTGGGGTTCGTTATGTCGATGGTGTTCGGCCATGCCATCATCGTTGTCCCCGTGTTCACGAACCTGGCGTTCCCCTATCACAAGGTGATGTGGTTGCCGCTCGGGGTCCTCCACGTTTCCCTGCTGGTGCGTGCCTATGGGGATGTTGCCGGGTCGTTCTCCACGATGGAGTGGGGTGGCATGCTGAACGCGACGGCACTCGCCTTGTTCGCTCTTGTCGCTGTTGGGACCGTGCTGAGGGCGAATGTCGGGAACGATGCCCCGTGATCACGACAGGTCGGGGCGCCTATCTGCCCATGGCCGCGCTCGCTCGAGTTGCCCGGCCAGCCTGATCAGCGTCGCTTCGTCACCGAACCCGCCGAGGAAGTGGCTTCCGATGGGAAGCCCGTCGGGTGTCCACGACAGGGGAACCGACATCGCGGGCAGCCCAGAGAAGTTCGCGAGCGGTGTGAACGCAACGTGTCTGATCACTGTCGTGGAGAACTCGTCGTAGGGGAGAGTCTGGTCGAGCGCCCCGATCCGCAGCGGAGGGGTGCCCAGGACAGGGGTGAGCGCCATGTCGTACCGCTCGAGGAACGATCCTGTCGTGTGAGAGATGTTCTGCAATGTCATGCGGGCAGCGATGAGGTCTGCGGGCTTGCGAGCCATGGCTCTGCGTGCGAGGGTCCAGGTGAACGGCTCGAATGCAGGCTTCCCTGTCTCGCGCTCATCTGCCTTCGCTATCACCTGCATCGTCTTGTAGTCACCGATGATCGCACGCATCCGCCTGATAGAGGCTCGCTCTTCCGATGCTGTGTCGAGGACGGTCTTGAACACGACGCTTGCAAGGGACGCCCACCATTCGAGGAAGGCATCTGCGAGCGCCTCACCATCGATGTCGGGTGCATCCTCGGTGACTTCGTGCCCCACCGATTCAAGGAGTTCGGCAGTGTCGAGGATCGCTGCCTCGACCTGGGGGTGGACGCGATCGCCGCGGTAGTCGTACACGCTGTAGGCGATCTGGAGCATGCCGGGATCCTGGATAGCGTTCGTCACGAACGGCTGCTCTGGCTCGGGTGCCCAGTATGCATCACCAGGTGCGGCACCGTGCACGGTGTCGAGGAGTGCCGCAGAGTCACGAACAGACCTACTCACTGACAGTTCCACGGAGAGATAGTCTTGCCCGGAAGCCGGTGATCTGGGGTTCCTTCCCCGTGACGGCTTGAGGCCGAACAGGCCGGTGTTGGAAGCCGGAATGCGGATCGACCCTCCGCCATCGCTCGCTTGGGCAAGTGGCACGATGCCAGCTGCGACGGCTGCAGCTGCACCACCGCTCGATCCCCCGGGTGAATACGCCAGGTTCCATGGGTTTCGCGTCGGCCCGTACAGTACAGGCTCTGTCACGGGAAGCAGGCCGAACTCGGGCGTGTTCGTCCTGCCGAGGTCGATGAACCCGGCGCCTTTCAGCCGCGTGATGAACGTTGACGATGTGTCCGCCACATAGTCTCGGAACAGCATCGATCCGAAGCTGACGTGTTCCCCTGCCTCCATGACAAGATCCTTGATCAGGATCGGGACGCCGCCGAACGGTCCGGAGACCTGCTCCTGTTCCGCTTCGTTTCGCGCTGCGTCGAGTCGCGGTCTGACAACGGCGTTGATCGCTCCGTTGACCGCGTCGATGCGTGCTGCTGCTGCCTCCACGAGTTCTGCAGGGTGGACCTCACGTGAGCGCACGAGCTCAGCAAGTCCCACGGCGTCGTATTGCTGGTAGTCGGCGAATGCGTCCATAGCCGAACAGTAGACAGGTATTCGATACGACGCGGCTGATCGATTGCCAATGCGCCGCTCGCTCTGGCCATGTGCGCGGCTATGTGGCAACACCGCCAGTGCCGAGGATGCGCCAGGTTCCCGTCAGGTCGCCGATGATATCGACGGCGAGACCATCGACGGTGGCGAAGGCCATGCACCTGACGGTTCTGTCGCCGTTCTCGAACGCGTAGGGGCCAAGCCCGACAGGCAGCACGCCGAGCCTCGCTCCGCCTTCCTCGAGGGTGTCGAGCAGGGGCAGGCACGCGGCATCGAATGTGTCGCTGTCTCTGGATGGCCAGGTGTCGGCAGCGACCGTTGCAACACCGACGAACTCGTAGGCATGCGGCGTAGAGCAGTCAACGGTGTCGGCAGGAAGTCCCCTCAGCATGCAATCGCCGATCGCCGGTGTGAAGGCGATATCGTCGATGTCTTCCATGGGGCCGGTGATCGTTTCGCGTCCCTCGTTGCGCTCGATGGTGACCACGCATGCCAGGTATCGGTCGCCCCTGTTCCACTCATCCTCGTCAGGCATGTAGGTGATGAGATTGGGCGCGTGTGTTGCTTGGTCCCCGAACGCCGCGTTGTACGCCTTGTCACAGTCGTAGCTGCGCTGGTATGCGATCGCCTCGGCATCGTAGACATCGTCATCGGCACCGTGGGTGACTCCGATCAACACTTCAGCATTGTGCGCCCCCGAACACGGGACGACCACCTCGCTGGGAAACGGCGCATAGGGAAAATCCTCACCAGCATCGAGGTACAGACAATCTCCGCTCGCCCAGACATCGATGGGCTGCCTTGCGTCTTCGAGGGCGCTGAGATATGCCACCGCGACGTCATCGTCGAGTGACGATGCGATGACGAACCCGTCACCGTTCGACCACAGCTGAAGCGCGGTACCTCCCGGCACGGTCGCAGTGAAGACCCCCGATGCGGGACTCTCTGGTTCTGTGCCGGTGAGCGCCTCGATGAGATCGGGAACGAATCCGGGATCACCCCGCCACGCCATGTCAGGGATCGCCGACACCACAGCGACATACGCGCCATGAGCATCTGCGTACACAGCCTCGGCCTGGCCGACGATGAGGTCCGATGGGAGCCAGGAATCGATGGCGATGAACAGATCGTGCGTCGTGTCTGGCAGTGTGTCGGCGACCGTGAAACCGTCCACAGGAGCGAGTACATGTGATGCTACGGAGTCAGGATCGTCCCGGTGAGGTTGCGGGATGGTTCCCAGCGTGTCTGTCACCTGCGGCCCCGGTCTTGTAGCAGCATCCTTCTTGTCACTGGTCTTCCCTCCCAACTGGGGTGTGCACGCTGCTGCGACGAGCATGAGGACGACAGCCGTGGCCTGGAGGCGCATCACCACTCGACGGCCCGACGAAGTGACGGTCGCCTTCACGGGGATACCTATGCCCGTGCCGCGGTCACACGGTCGAGAAGGTACTGGTCGAGGTTGTGGAGGATGTCCTTGAGCGGGTTGTCCGCGATGGACGCTGCCGCTTCCTCGGCGATCTTGATCCTGGCAACCGCTTCATCAAGGACGACTTCTATGTACCCGCCACGCACCGTGAGGTCGATGACCTCCGAGATGGCATCTGTTTCGTGAGGTTGGCCTCCGGCGAGCAGCTCTTTGATCCTGGCTCCGTCGGGTCCCTCAGAAGCGAGGAGCACAGGGAGCGTGAAGGTTCCTTCGCCGATGTCGCTCCCCGCTGGTTTCCCGAGGAATGCTTCGTCTGCGATGAGGTCGAGCACGTCATCGGTGATCTGGAACACCATGCCCATCTCCCATGCCCACGCAGCGATCGCATCGACTGCGTCGCGATCTGCGCCGCCGGTGATAGCGCCGAGTCTCGCTGATGTTCTGATCAGCGAGGCTGTCTTGCCGCCGATGACACTGTGGTAGCCGCTCGGCCCGTGGGAGAAACTGTCTGCGTAGACGAGCTCGGCGACTTGGCCTTCGCACAGGGTCGCGTAGGTCTGTGCGATGAGCGTGACCGCTTCGGTACCGAGCGGCGCAGCGACTTCCGATGCCCGTGCGAGGAGGAAATCGCCTGCGAGGATCGCCACCGTGTTCGTCCAGTTCGTGTTGACGCTCGTCTGTCCGCGCCGGGAACTGGCTTCGTCGATCACATCGTCGTGATACAGCGAACCGAGATGGACGAGTTCGACCGAGACGCCTGCTTCGACGGGTCCGTCACCTTGTGCGTCTCCGAGTTCTGCAGCGACCTGGGCAAGGAGCGGCCGGTACCGCTTGCCCCCGGCCGAGAGCAGATGCTGCGCGATCTCGGTGAGGAATGGCGTATCAGCGACGGTGACCTCGAGAAGCCGCTTCTCGACCTGCTCCATACGGTCCCATACGCGGGGAATCGGGACGAGTTCTTGAAAGATGGGGCGGTCCACTGATGCTCCGTCTACGGGGAATGCTGATGCTAGCTGACGGGTTTCTTGTAGTGACCACTGTGTATGAGCGCAGTGGGCATGCTGGCCAGGCCGGCCTGTCCCCGCCGTATCGGGATCGGGTATCTATACTGCGCGAGGCGCACCGGCATTCGGGGCGCCACATACATATACGAGGTGATGAAGGGTGTTCGAACGCTTCACAGACAGAGCCCGCAGGGTCGTGGTACTGGCCCAGGAAGAAGCGCGGCTGTTGAACCACAACTACATCGGAACAGAACACATCCTTCTTGGCCTGATCCACGAGGGTGAGGGTGTGGCTGCACGTGCTCTCGAGGGCATGGATATCAACCTTGAGGCAGTCCGTAGCGAAGTGGTGGAGATCATCGGTCAGGGATCCCAGTCGCCATCCGGTCACATTCCATTCACACCACGCGCCAAGAAGGTCCTGGAACTGTCGTTGCGCGAGGCCCTCCAACTTGGCCACAACTACATCGGAACAGAACACATCTTGCTCGGCCTGATCCGCGAGGGTGAGGGTGTGGCTGCCCAGGTGCTCGTCAAGCTCGGTGCCGAGCTCACGAAGGTTCGCCAGACCGTGATCCAGTTGCTCTCGGGTGTGCAAGGCGACGAGGCGTCGGGCGCAGGTGGCCACCCAGGCAGCGGATCGGGTAGTTCCCGATCCGAAGGCGGGTCGACGGGCTCAACGGTGCTCGACCAGTTCGGCCGCAATCTCACACAACTTGCCCGCGAGCAGCAACTCGATCCTGTCATCGGCCGTGTAGACGAGATCCAGCGCGTCATGCAGGTGCTCTCGCGTCGCACGAAGAACAACCCAGTGCTCATCGGCGAGCCCGGCGTCGGAAAGACAGCCATCGTCGAAGGCCTTGCCCGCAAGATCGTCGACGGTACGGTGCCAGATACGCTCACCGGCAAGCAGATCTACACACTCGACCTTGGTGCCCTTGTGGCAGGTTCGCGCTATCGCGGCGACTTCGAAGAGCGACTCAAGAAGGTCCTCAAAGAGATCCGTACGCGCGGTGACATCATCTTGTTCATCGATGAGATCCACACGCTCGT
>CAYLIR010000034.1:0-11260 GCA_964383515.1 uncultured Acidimicrobiaceae bacterium | reverse complement strand
GCCACCACTGCTCTTTCACGTTGCGGAGCAATTCGACGCCAAGCGGCCCGTAGTCGTACGCAGAGCGGAGCCCGCCATAGATCTCGGAAGCTTGGAAAACGAAACCACGTTTCTTGGAGAGATTGACGATCGTATCGAAATCGGCTGGCATCACAGGTCCTGGTTGCTAGGTGGCAGAATGCTACCCAGGACTATCGGTCAACGGGCCATCGACAGCGCCACCGAATCGTCGATCACGCGTCTGATACTCCCCGATGCACCTGGCGAACTCGTGCCTGTCGAAATCCGGCCACAGGACCGGAGTGAACACGTACTCGCTGTACGCAGCCTCCCAGAGCATGAAATTGGAGGTACGCTGTTCCCCGCTCGTGCGAATCACCAGATCCGGGTCGGGCATGTCAGGAATGTAGAGACGCTCTGCAACCGTGGCCGATGTGATAGCTCCTGGATCGAGTTGGCCAGCAACGGCCTCCCCCACGATCTGGCGCACTGCATCGACGATCTCGATGCGACCCCCGTAGTTGAATGCGAAGACCATCGTCAGGTTCGTGTTGCCCGAGGTCAGCTGCTCGGCGTCCGCTATCCGATCGCGCAGCACCTGAGGCACACGCGCATCGTCGACATCGCCCATGAACATGATCCGCACGCCGAGGTCGTTGAGTTCGTCCCGTCTTCGTTCGAGGAGGTCGACGTTGAACTGCATGAGGAACGCAACCTCGTCCTCGTCCCTGTCCCAGTTCTCGGTGGAGAAGGTATAGGCGGTCAGCCATCGGACACCAAGGTCGAGTGCGCCACCGATCACGTCGAAGAGGGCGGGCTCACCGGCCGCATGGCCCTGGGTCCGGTGGAGGCCTCGGGCGTTCGCCCACCTGCCGTTCCCGTCCATGATGATGCCAACGTGGATCGGCACGCTGTCAAGATCGACCTCCGTCGTAAGCCAGTCGATCACGGCATAACCCTCAACGTGACGAGTTGCCGTTCGAGGTGATATTCGAAGAACCGCTTCGTGACACCGAGCCCTTCGCGAGAAAGCGACATGTCTGCGTCGGGAAGCCGATGCAGATCGGCTGCTGCCACGGATGCGAGGTACGGGACGAGTCCCGCTCGCAACGCATAGGAGCCGGGCGTCCTGCAGGACTGGCACAGCGACCCGCCAGCACCGAAGCTGAACCACCGAAGACCTGTGTCGCTACCGCAGCCAGCGCAGTGCTCGAGAGCGGGGGCCACGCCGATGATGGCAGCCGCCTTGAGGAGGAATGCGGTCACGAGATCGTCGTGCGCAGATCCATGATCGAGGACGGTCAGGCCACGCTGGAGGAGCAGGAACATGCGCTGGGACGGTTCGCCTTCCTGGACGACCGCATCGACGACCTCGACCATCGTGCCAGCTGCGAGCACGCGGCCCAGATCGTTGCGCAGGTGAGGGAAAGCGTTGATGATGGACACCTGCGTGATCGTGTCGAGGTTCTTCCCTTCGTACAGGACGATATCGACATGGGTCAGCGGCTCGAGCCTGCCGCCGAATCGGCTCTTCGTCTTGCGGATGCCTTTGGCCACGGTACGCAGCTTCCCGTGGTTGGGGCTCAACAGGACGACGACGCGGTGGGACTCGCCGAACGGATACCCCCGCAACACGATCCCCTGGTCATTCCGTATCGCCAACGTGTCCCTTTCATCGTCGCTTTCGAGCAGGGTACCGTACAGCAACGACACCTACGCGACTCGCACGCCCCGCCGCACCCGTTCCGCGACACTACACCGTCGTGTACAAGGTTCCACAACCCTGGGCGTGGTGCATCGGCGCTAGAAGCCGAGGCGGTCGAGGAGGTCGTCCGAGCGTTGCCAGTCCTTTTCGACTCTGACGCGGATCTCGAGGAAGACCCTCGTACCGAAGAGCCTCTCAAGGTCCTTGCGGGCATCCGTGCCGACCGCCTTGATCATCGCACCGCTCTTGCCGATCGCCATCCCCTTCTGTGACTCCCGCTCGACCACAGCCGTCGCCGAAATCCGCAGCACGCCCCTGCTATCCGTCTCCATATTGTCGACAACCACAGCAAGCGAGTGCGGAAGCTCCTCGCGCAGGCGGGCAAGGTACTTCTCCCTGATGATCTCACCTGCCAGGAAACTGTCCGGCTGGTCGTGTTGGGCATCTGGCGGGAAGAAGAACGGGCCAGGCGGCAGGAGTGACACCAGTTCCGCGACGACAATGTCGATACCGTCCCGCTTCCGCGCCGAGACCGGAACGTACGCGTCCAAGTCCCAACCGCTCCCCGCTGTCAGCTGATCCATGATCGTCTCGCGCGATACGACATCGATCTTGTTGAGTGCGAGAACGACCGGAACCTCTAGAGCTGTGAGCCGCTCAGCGATCAGCCGGTCTCCCGGACCGATGGGCTTCGTTGCATCAACGACGAACAATGCAGCGTCGGCATCGGCAAGCGACCCGTACACAAGCGTGTTGAGGCGTTCCCCAAGGGCTGTCCTCGGTTTGTGGATCCCGGGCGTATCGACGAGCACCAGCTGGGCATTCTCCTGAGGAACCGTCACCACACCGCGGATGGTGTTGCGCGTGGTCTGAGGCCGCGGCGAGGTGATGGCAACCTTCCGACCAACCAGGGCATTCACCAACGTCGACTTGCCAACATTCGGCCTGCCAACGACGGAGACAAAGCCCGAACGCGTGTCGAAATGCGTCATACCCGCTTCACCTCTACCCGAGAGATCCTCCTGCCATCGACCGCGTGGGCGGTGAGTTGGAGACCATCCATCTCGAACGTGTCGCCTTCGTCGGGCACCCTGCCTGCAAGGTCGAAGACGAGCCCACCAACCGTGTCCCACTCCTCGTCCGGGAGTACCAAGCCTGTGAGCTCTGCAAGATCGTCCACATCGAGTTTCCCGTCGACGAGCCAACCACCTTCGATCTCTTCGACCATCGGAGCCTCGTCATCGAACTCGTCAACGATCTCGCCAACGATCTCCTCGATGAGGTCCTCGATCGTGACCATGCCAGCCGTCCCCCCGAACTCATCGACGACGATCGCGAGGTGCTGCTGTTTGGATTGCATCTCTTTCAGGAGTTTGGACACCTGCTTGGTCTCCGGCACGAAATACGCAGCATGGGCGATGCCTTCTGCCGATCCAGGGTCCAGCTCCTTGTCGAAGAGCTCGAGCAGATCCCTGGCGAACAAGATGCCAACGATGTCGTCGATGCTCTCCCCTGTCACCGGGATGCGAGAGCGGCCGGATTCCAAGACCAGGTCGACAGCATCGTCGATCGCCGCAGATCCGGGGATCGTGATCATGTCGGGTCGCGGGACCATCACCTCGCGGACGAGCGTGTCACCGAACTCCAGTACCGACATGATCAGCTCTCGTTCTGTCGCGTCGGCGTCTGACTCGTGCACATCCTCTTCGTCTTGATCGGGGATCAGGTCGCCTGCCGCTTCGCCGAACCGTACCGCCACGTTGAGGAGCGGAGCCAGACGATTGGCAAGCGTGCCTGCCCTGTTCCGCCCGATCCAGCGGGGTATGACATCGGCAACCACCACAAGCACGACGGCAAGCGCCACGAGCGCGCCGCCTAAGGCGGCTCCAGACAGCATGTCGGTGAGTATCCATGTGAGCGGGATGACCGCAGCCACGATGAGGAGCGTCACCGTCGTTCCGAGACCAGGCTGGATCCTGTTGCGATCATCGAGGAGCGCAGCCACCGTCGCTGCCCCACGAACACCGTCACCAGCGTCTTGGAGGGTTTCAGGGCGCGATGCGCGCACCAGGCTTGCGCCGCCGGCGCGGATCACAGCTGCCACAGTGACGAGTGCCACTGCTATGACGCCTGCGGCAAGAATCATCTGCGGATCCGTCCGATGCTGGCAAGGTGCCTCGCTTCGCGCGCTTCCATGGCTGCAGCCTCCACCTCATCGACATGGTCCCAGCCAAGGATGTGCAGCACGCCATGGACGACCATCAGGTACAGCTCATCGGCGAACGTTGTTCCGTGTTCAGTTGCATGTGCTTCAACGACATCCGTGCAGATGAAGATATCACCCAATGCAAGCGGAGGGCCACCCTTGCTGGCGACAGGCGGTTGACCAGGAAGCGCATCTTCGATCGGGAACGACAGGACGTCGGTTGGCCCGGTCTTCCCCATGAATCGCTCGTTGAGGTCGGCGATGTCACTGCTGTCGACGAACGACACCGCGAGACAAGCGTCGTCTGCCACTCCTTCTTCAGTGAGAATCGCTGCAACGAACGCAGCGATTGCTTGAGGTTCGATGGTGCCTCCGTCGGAAGCTGAAACAGCGATGTTCATGACACCACTGGCGTCTCACCTGTCGGGAAGTCCGGATACTCGACTCTGGCGTGGTAGTACGCGGAGAGGCCGGCAACGATATCCTTCTTGAGCGTCGTCAACTCGCCGAACGTCAGCGAGGAATCGTCGAACTGGCCGTCTTCGAGCTTCTCGGCCACGATTGAATCGACGAGCTTCTCGAGACCCTCCTCCGTCGGCTGCTCGGCCTGTGCATAGGCCCGAGCCGCAGCCTCTGAAGCGTCCGAGATCATCACGATCGCCATCTCCTTGCGGGTCGGCTTCGTGCCACTATGCCGGAACACATCCGGATCGACGGCATCCTGTTCGCCATCGTCGTGATCTGCGATCGCCTTGTGATAGAAGTACCGCATGATGCTCGTGCCGTGGTGCATGCGGATTCCGTTGGCGACCTCGTCGGGAATGCGATACTGCTTGGCAAGATCGAGGCCGTCGAGCACATGGTTGCGGATGATCTCAGCGGACTCAGCAGGCGTGAGCTCATCATGGGGGTTGTATCCGAGCTGGTTCTCCACGAAGTACTGTGGATTCTCCGTCTTGCCGAGATCGTGGTACCACGCTGCCGCCTGGGCAAGCAACGGATTCGCACCGATCGACCTCGCCGCCCTGCCAGCGAGCGAACCAACGAGCATCGAATGGTTGAACGTGCCGGGAGCCTTCTCCTCCAAGAGACGAAGTGCAGGATGGTTCCTGTCAAGGAGGTCAAGGAGCGACATGGTCGTCGTCACCCCGAACGCTGTCTCCATGAACGACACGATGCCCTGGGCGAGGAACCCGCCGACGACGGCGCCGGTGAAGGACCAGAACGCCGCCATCAGCAGCGAACGCGGAGAGGATCCATAGTGGAAGAGATATTCAAGGCCGACCGCCACAGGGACGACCAGAGCAGCCGACTCGATGACGGACAGCCGAAGCTGGGATCGGGTGGAGACGCTCGAAACGAACGCTGCAGGGATAGCAGCGGCAACCGCTGCGTACACGGTGAAGGTGATGTCCTGGGATGCAATCGCCGTGAACGCAGCCATGGGGATCACCATCAGCAGAGCGGTGCGCTGGTTGAACAGGATGGCAGCCATCGCACCAATAGCAACAGCCGGCATGACGTATCCGATGACGTGGTTCTCGGCACTCGTGACGAAGTCGGGAACACGCGCGACGAGCACAGCGAGCCCAACGATGATCGCCATCAACGCCACATCGCGTATCCTGGCAACCTGTGTCGGAGCAACCCTCCATGTCATCAATGCGAAGATGAGCACCGCCATCGCCCCAACGAGTGCAAGCGCCCATGCCGGTGCAACGATATTGGCATCTGGTTCGAAGAGCTTGAGCTCTCTGATCGCTGAGACCTGGACGGGGGTGAGGATGTCTCCCTCCTCCGCTATGACGTCGCCGAACACGTACCGAGTCGTCTGCTCAGGCACAGCGTCCTCTGCCGCCTGCTTGTCGGTCTCCCACTGTTGATTGTCGACGATCTCGTTCGACTGGATGAAGTTGGCGACAAGCGAACCAAGCACCTTCTGGGTTTCGGCTATGTCTCCTTCGGGGATGCCCGGAATGAAAATGGGGGGGATCGTCGCCGGGTTCAGGTACTTCTGCTTCACCGCACCCAACTCGGCGTCACGGATACCGTCGATGAGCTCGTTGCGCGCCCAACCGATCGCTGTCAGTTGCATGTCGGGGAAGACGCTCTCCTCCCCTTCAGCAACACGGTCGAGATCCTTCTCATGGAGCTCGACGAAACTTGCCAGGGTGTCCTCACCGAGGATGGCGTAGTCCTTCTTGAGGAGTTCCACCTGCTCGTCCACAGGCCGCCGCGGTGCATCTGGAGATACCGGCTCGGTCGTCGTCGTGGTCGGCGGAGGCTGCGTCGTGGTAGTCGACCCTTCAAGGCTGAACACCACCAGCATGATGGCCGAGCCTTCGGACACGGGTGTGCCGGCTGCGGGTGTCTGCACCGCGACCGTACCGTCTGCTGCCTCATCTAGTGTCGGCACGTTGCCACTGACGGAGATCGTCAATCCGACCTCAGATGCCTTCTTCTTGGCCGCGTCGACGGTGAGACCTTCGACCGCTGGGACCGGAACCGGTTCAGGCTCTTCGACGGGGAGGAATGCAACAGCGTCGAGATCGGCGAAGAACCGGTTGATGTCGTTGATGACCACCTGCGTTGTGGCGTTCTCGGTCTTGAGCGGAGCAGGCACGTTGTCGCGTGCCAACTGCTTGACTGCCGCCGTCTTCTGCTGATCGGGGATGTCAGATGTCGATCGATTCGCCACGAAGTCCTGGGGAGCGGGCGCGCCCACAGCGACCTTGGCCGAAACTGGGGTGGTCGAGTCGTACCCGATCATCAAGACGATCGACACGAACAGGACCGTGAGCACCACGATCGCCGCCTTTGCCAGCGCTGGACGATTCTGGAACCAGGTGGTCATCGGTCGGCCTTCATGCGCGCCTCGTGCTTGGCATACGCATCAACGATCGCCGCAACGATCCGGTGCCTGACCACATCATCTCCGGTCAATGTAACGAAACCAACGCCATCGACCCGGTGCAGCACGTTGCGCACAACCTTGAGGCCGGAAGGGCTGCCGTTGCCGAGATCCATCTGGGTCACGTCGCCCGTGATGATCATCTTCGAATTGAAACCGAGACGTGTCAGGAACATCTTCATCTGCTCTGGCGACGTGTTCTGCGCCTCATCGAGAACGACGAACGCATCGTTGAGCGTACGGCCCCGCATGTACGCCAGCGGGGCGATCTCGATCGTTCCCTGCTCAAGCAACCTCGCTGTCTCCTCGGGCCCGAGCATCTCGTAGAGCGCGTCGTAGAGCGGCCGAAGGTAGGGATCGACCTTGGCGGCGAGGTCACCGGGGAGAAATCCGAGCCGTTCGCCTGCCTCGACGGCTGGCCTCGATAGGATGATCCGTCGCGTCGCACCGCTGAGCAGCGCTTCGATCGCACATGCCATGGCCAGGTACGTCTTGCCGGTACCGGCAGGCCCGATACCGAAGATGAGGGTGTTCTGCCTGATCGAGTCGACATACCGCTTCTGGCCGAGGGTCTTGGCTCGCACGACCCTCCCCCTGCCCACCGAGATCGAATCGGTGAACACGCCTGACGGTTTCGGAACATCTGCCTTGACCATTTCGATGACCCGATCGACCCTGTCACGATCGAGGGACTGGCCTTCCTGGACGAGGACGAGGAGCTCATCGAGGACGATGCGCACAAGGTCGACCTGGCGGTCATCTCCTGTGATGCCGATTTCGTTGCCACGAGCTACGAGACGCGCACCGGTGAACGCCGTTTCGACGCGGCGAAGATGCACGTCCCTATTACCAAGTAACTCGACCATCAGATGGTTGGAAGGAACGCGCACCCGAACTTCAGTGTCCGACGGGAAGGACAAACCTATCTCCTCGTCTTTCCTGGCAGCGTGCGTAGGGATTGCGCATCAAGAGTGATCGTGAGTATAGAGAGGGCCGCTCGAAAGGCGCGAGAAACATCCTTGCCACTCATCGTCGGCGGATCGACAGATCACCTGCGAAACAGGCCTCGTTTCTTCGCTACCGGGTGCTCCCCACGCACCACCGCATACTCCCGCAGGGCGCGCTCCTGGTCTCCATCGAGATCTGTGGGAACGACAACCTCCACGTGAACCAGCAGATCGCCTCTGCCGCGTCGCTGGAGGCGTGGCACGCCCTTCTTGGCCAACCGGAACACCGTTTCGGGTTGCGTTCCCGCTGGAATGTGGAATACCTCCGTAGAACCGTCGAGCAGCGGTATCTGCACCTCCGTGCCGAAGGTCGCCTCCGTGAATCCGATCCGCACCCGATGGTGGAGATCATCGCCTTCGCGCTCGAATCGATCATCATGGCGCACGTCGATGTCAACGAAGACGTCCCCTGAGGGCGCTCCCCGCTGTCCCACACTGCCCTTCCCCCTGAGGCGCAGCCGCGTGCCAGAGTCGACGCCTGGGGGAATCTCGACCGTGAGCGTACGCGTTCCCCTCGTACGCCCCTCCCCCGCACACTCCTGGCACGGGTGCTCGAGACGTTTCCCACTGCCCGAGCAATCGGGGCAGTCCGTGACCGTCATCATGGTTCCGAGCATGGTCTGGCGCGCCGCCTGAACCCTGCCTCGGCCTGCACAGGTCGAGCAGGTAACCGGTTCGCTCCCTGGCTCAGAACCGGTTCCAAGGCACACCCTGCATCGTGTCAACGAGGAGAACTCGACCTCCCGCTCGACGCCGAAGGCTGCTTCGGCAAGTTCCAGTTCTATGTGCAGCGTGACATCCTGGCCTCGTTGTGGCCCCCTGCGCGCCCCGCCGAAGCCAGAGAACCCGCCGAATCCAGAGAACCCGCCGCCGAAGAACTGCTGCAGGATGTCCTCGATGCCCCCGAACTGGCTGAAGAGGTCCTGTCCACCGAATCGTTCGCCGCGGTCGTATCGTGCCCGTTTCTGGGGATCAGAGAGCACCTCGTACGCCTCGGCGATCTCACGGAACCGTGCTTCGGCGGCGGCGTCCCCTGGGTTCGCGTCAGGATGCGTTTCTCGGGCAAGCTTGCGAAATGCCCGCTTGATGTCCTCTGGGGATGCATCCTTGGAGACACCGAGGATCTGGTAGTACTCGCTCATCGTTCACCGCCGAGGCTCTCCTCGAGCGCCTCGGAAACCTCCTCGACGACCCGGATGGTCCGACCGTAGTTCATGCGCATCGGCGCGATCACCCCTACCTTCCCGTTGCTGCCTTGCGGCGTCTCATAGGTAGCCGTGACGACGGCGATGTCGTCCTCTTGACCGATGTCGGGCCCGAATCGCACGTTCGTTTCTCCCGTGTCGTCTCCGAGGAGTTCGATCAGCAACGCTTCCTTGTCGAGCATCGAGAGCAGGTGTCGCACCATGGTGAGGTCGCTCCACAGCGCCGCCATCCGGCTCGTACCGCCAACGTACACCTCGCGGTAGCTCGCCTTGCTGGAAGCAAGCTTGTCACTGACCGGCGAGACGACCCGTTTGACGACCGCGGGGAGTTCGCTCTGTTTCAGCCGCTCATCCTCGGGCGCATCGAGCGGCCTGCCGAGGAACGCAGCGGCAACGAGACGTTCTGCCGACTCGAGCGACTCGCTATCGACAGCAATGCCGACGTCGACATATTCCTGATGCACCCGGCCGTTGTCTGCGATGGCGATCGCGAGCACGGTCGTCCCACCGAGAGGGATGAGGCGCACATCACGGATGATGTCGGACGACGCACCGGGGCCGACGACGACGGCAGGGTAGTCGGTGAGTTCACTGACCAACGTGCTCGTATCGCGGAGCATCTCGGAGATCTGCTGATGCATGTCACGGAAGAAATCGTCGATCTGATGCCTCGTCCGGCTCCGAAGGGTGCCGGGAGAGAGATGGTCGACGTAGAACCGGTAGCCCTGATGCGTCGGCAGGCGGCCAGCAGAGGTGTGCGGTTGAAAAACGAAACCGTACGATTCGAGACGCGACAGGTCGTTGCGCACGGTTGCAGAGGAGACGTCGAGGCCACTGCGGTTGATGACTGCCTGCGAGCTCACGGGCTCGCCCGTGATGATGTACTCCTCGACAAGTGCCTTGAGTACCTGGGATCTGCGATCGTCGAGCATGCGGGAAAGTTAGCAATCGCCAGCGGAGACTGATAACGCTTCTCTAGCGACGCCATCGGTCAGCATCGGCTCGACCACGACGAGCCTGCCGTTGCTGACCTTGACCACGCCGGCTTCGAGGAAGCGTCGACCGCCAGGAGTTTCCAGGAAACGCTCGGCGAACGGCGACATCGCCACGCCTGCAGCGAGCCGCAGGCCCAACATGAACGCATCCCTGCGCTGCTCGTGGGCAGACAGCGTCTCAACACCGAGCCGGGGGCGCACACCCGCATCGAGAGCGGCGTAGTACCTGTCGAGGCGCCTCTGATTCCGCGACCGAACGCCCCACCGATGATCATGGGCGCCCATACCGAACCCAAGGTACTCGCCGTGCGCCCACGTCGAGAGGTTGTAGCGACACACATGTCCGGGCCTGGCATGGTTCGACACCTCGTACCGGTCGAAGCCAGCGGCGACCGACTCGTTGCAGAAGACCGCATACCGATCTGCCTGAGTATCGTCGTCTGGCGCTGGTGCTCCCGCTGCTATCGATCGCGACAGGGCTGTGCCGAGTTCGACGGTGAGCGCATAGGTGGAGATGTGGTCGACCGGGAGTGCAAGGGCGCGGGCAACGGAGGCCCTCCACGATTCGTCCGATTCCGATGGATGCCCGAAGATGAGATCGATGCTCACGGTAGCGAAACCCGATTGCCGCGCAGAAGCGACGACTCCATCCACCAGATCGGGCCCATGGCCACGTCCGAGTGCCCTGAGCACGGTGCCATCGAAGCTCTGGGCGCCGATCGACACCCTCGTGAAACCCGCCTCGACAAGGCCGTCGGCCAGCGCAGGAGACCAGTCCTCAGGGTTCGCCTCAAGGCTGATCTCGCAATCATCGACGATCCCGAACCGTTGTTCGAGCGCAGCGATGATGCGCGCTAGTTGGCTCGGAGCAAGGAGTGAGGGTGTTCCCCCTCCGAAATTGATGGCATCGAGCGTTCCCAACGGAGACTCCATTGCGATCTCGACCACGAGTGCATCCACGTATCGCCCATAGTCAGCAGTGGGCTCCTCCGACGCATCGACGATCGCGAAGTCGCAGTACGGGCATCGCTTCGCGCAGAACGGGACATGCACATACGCCGACTTCCACGCATGCGCCGCATCCGCCAACGCCGCACCGTCAGCCCGGCCCCCGGTGCCAACTCGGGTCCCTCCGACACGCTCACGTGCGTGAGCGCCCGCAGATCGGGATGGATCACTCATCGCCGATCTTGAGCGCAGCGACGCACGCCTCCGGGGGAACCTCGCCGCG
>CAYLIR010000033.1:0-11430 GCA_964383515.1 uncultured Acidimicrobiaceae bacterium | reverse complement strand
ATGGCACGAATGGAACTAACGATGCAGAAGAAACTAGCGCTGGGGCTCCAGCATGTTGTGGCGATGTTCGGGGCAACGGTCCTCGTCCCGCTGCTCACGGGTCTCGATCCGTCGGTGGCGCTGTTGGCAGCCGGAATCGGGACGTTGCTGTTCCATTTCGTCACGAAGCGGATGGTTCCGGTTTTCCTGGGTTCGTCGTTCGCCTTCATACCAGCGATCATCCTTGCGACGGAGCGAGGATACTCGTGGGCTGCCGTTGGTGCAGGGATCATGGCAGCCGGTGCGATCTACGTGTTCATGAGCATGGTCGTGGCGCTTGTCGGGTCTGATGTCATCAACAGGATCTTCCCGCCGATCGTGACGGGCCCGGTCATCATCGTCATCGGGATGACCCTTGCCCCCGTCGCTATCGGTATGGCCAAGGGTGCCTGGTGGCTCGCGTTGATCACGCTCGCTGTAGCGGTCATTGCTGCGGTGTTCTTCAAGGGCATATTCAAGATGCTCCCGATCCTGACGGGAGCGGTTGTCGGGTACATCCTCGGGGCGTTGTTCTTCGATGGATTCAGCTTCCAGCCTGTTCTCGATGCACCGATCCTTGGTCTTCCAAAGTTCACATGGGGATTCCAGGACTTTGACTGGGGGGCGATCGCGTTGATCGCACCGATCGCGTTCGTGACCATGATCGAGCACGTTGGCGATATCATGGCGAACGGATCCGTTGTTGGGAAGAACTTCTTTGACGAGCCTGGCCTGCATCGCACCTTGCTCGGTGATGGCCTCGCAACCATGTTTGCTGGCCTCATCGGTGGACCTCCGAACACGACGTACTCCGAGAACACTGGTGTGCTCGCTGTCACCAAGGTGTACGATCCGCTGATTCTGAGGATCGGTGCCGGTTTCGCCATCTTCCTATCGCTCATTCCGAAGCTTGCTGCACTCCTTCGGACGACACCGACGCCTGTCCTGGGCGGATTGTCGATCGTGCTGTTCGGCATGATCTCTGCGGTTGGACTGCGGACGCTGGTGAATGCGCAGGTCGACTTCAAGAAGAGCCGCAACATGATCGTTGTCGGCCTCATCTTGGTGTTCGGGCTCGGTGTGAGTGGCTTGTCCAATGCGCTTGCGATCGGTGATGTGCCGATCTCCGGTTTGGCATTGGCTGCTATCGTCGGCGTTGTGGTCAACCTGGTGCTCCCTGAGTCGCAGGAAGAAGACGAGTTCGCGATGGCGCCAGACGCCGAGTGATCTTGTAACACACCCCCTCACTCCACCATGGCTGAACGTGGGCGGAGGGTCCGAGGCTCTTGGCCTCTCCTCCCACAATCGGTCCCGTCGCTGGGAACACAGCAGCGGTGCCGTCGACACACGATGGAGAACGACAACGAAGAACACAACGAGAAACGACAATATCGAGGAGGACCGAGGATGTTCAAACGACCGAGAACGTTGCTGATCCTGTTCGTGGTGATGGCGACATTCGCCCTCACCGCTTGCAGCAGTGACAGCACCACCAGTAGCACCGAAGCTGGCGGAACTGCTGACGGCGATGGTGTCCTGAAGGTGTTCGGCGCCTTCGCAACACAGATCGAGGAGCCCTGGGATGGCGTCATCCACAGTGCTCTGACAGCCGAAGACGAAGCGGGCACGATCACCTACGACTTCACGGACGACATCGGCTACTCGGGTGACATGGAACGGATCCTGACCGAGGTGGCAGAGAAGGAGAGCCCGGACATCATCTTCGGTGATGCCTTCGGCAACGAGGATGCGGTGCGCAAAGTCGCAGCAGCGTACCCGAACATCGCATTCGTCTTCGGATCAGGCGGAGGGCCTGTCGACCCGAACTTCTCGGTCTTCGACAATTGGATCCACGAACCCGCCTACCTGGCAGGGATGCTCGCTGGGGGGTTGACGAAGACCGGCGTCGTTGGCGTCGTCGGAGGCCTGCCTGTGCCAGAAGTCAACCGTATCGCCAATGCGTTCGCTGCTGGCGCCAAGGCGCAGAACCCCGACGTTGACGTCAAGGTGACGTTCATCAACAGTTGGTTCGATCCCGCGGCTGCCAAGGAAGCGGCCCTCGCGCAGATAGACGCCGGGGCCGATGTGCTCTACGCAGAGCGTTTCGGTGTCATAGAAGCGGCTCAGGAGAAGGGCGTGCTCGCATTCGGGAACATGTCAGATCAGAAGGATCTCGCTCCTGAGAACGTTGTGTCCTCCGTGGTGTGGAACCTGGATCCGACCGTGAACTACGTAGTGTCTCAGGTCGGCGGTGGAACGTACACGGCTCAGGACCTCAAGGACTTCAGCATGCTTGCCAAGGGCGGCGCGTCGCTTGCACCGATCAACACCGACGTCATCGGGGGCGTTCCGCAGGATCTGATCGATGCGGTGACTGCGAAGGAAGCCGAGATCAAGAGTGGTGTCTTCCGCGTGGACATCAACGAGGCTGAGCCTGCCGGGTCAAGCGGCGGTTGATCCATACCCGTGGTGGTGGCAGGCGACACATCCGCGGCTCCGGTCGTCGAGTTGCGAGGCATCAGCAAGCACTTCGGTGATGTGCTGGCCAACGACCATGTCGACCTGTCGCTGCTACGCGGGGAAGTGCATGGCGTCCTTGGCGAGAACGGTGCGGGCAAGACGACGCTCATGAGGATCCTCTACGGGCTGTCGATCCCAGACGAGGGAGAGATCATGGTCGGAGGTTCCTCCGTGCAGATAGCGTCTCCCAAAGATGCCATCAGCCTGGGAATCGGCATGGTCACCCAGCATTTCGCACTTGTGAAGCCCATGACCGTCACCGAGAACATCATCTTGGGCCGGACGGGAGGGGCGATACTCGACATCGGCAGAGCGAGAGACCTGGTTGAGGAGGCTGCTGGGCGATACGGATTGCGGGTCGAGCCGGATCGTCTGCTGAGCGATCTGTCCGTCGGTGAACAGCAACGGGTCGAGATCCTCAAGGCGTTGTACCGCGAGTGCAGCGTGCTGATCCTCGACGAACCGACCGCCGTCCTGACGCCACAGGAGATCCGATCGCTGTTCCTGACCCTCGACAAGCTCCGTGCATCGGGGATGGCGATCGTGTTCATCAGCCACAAGCTCCCCGAGATCATGGAACTCACCGACCGTGTCACCGTGCTGCGTCATGGCAAGGTCGTGCACACGGCCGAGACTTCCAGCGTCGACGCAGCAGGGCTTGCCTCCTGGATGGTCGGAAGGGCGACGGAGCTTCCCAAGCGCACGACGCCCACAGAGCCGGGGGACGCTGTACTCCAGGTGTCCCATCTCTCTGCTCCCGGGCGGCATGGCCTTCCCGCACTTGCCGACGTGAGCTTCGACGTGGCCGGTGGCGAGATCCTCGGCATCGCCGGGGTCTCGGGCAACGGCCAGACTGAACTGGCCGAGGTGCTCTCTGGCATGCGGAAACCATCGGAAGGGTCGATCACGGTCGCTGGCATCGAGATCGCCGGAGCAGGGCCGCGCCAGATCACCGATGCGGGTGTGGGCCGGATCCCCGAAGACCGCCACGAGGCGCTCGTTGGCGACATGTCCGTTGGGTACAACCTCGTATTGGAGCATCTCGACGAGGTTGGGGTGAAGGGGATTCTCGACCGCTCGCGCATCAGGGAGAACGCAGTGGCGCTCATAGACAGGTTCTCCATCAAGGCTGATCCGGATGACCTGGTCAAGACGCTCTCTGGCGGCAACATCCAGAAGGTGCTGCTCGCCCGGGTGCTTGTCAGGAACCCGAGGGTGCTCATCGTGTCCCAGCCGACACGCGGCCTCGATATCGGAGCGACCGGCTATGTACGCAGCGAGATCCTGGCGATGCGCGATCAAGGCGCCGCGGTCGTCCTCATGAGCGAAGACCTCGATGAGCTGCTCGAGCTCTCCGACCGGATGATCGTGCTCTATGGCGGCAAGGTCGCAGGCGAGGTGAACGCCGACGATGCGGATCGGGACCACATCGGCCTTCTCATGGCTGGTCACGCGGTGGGTGCGTGACGTGGTGAACTGGCGTCGCACGGCCACGACCATCGGCCTCATCCTCGCTGGCACGTTCATCGTCACCGCTCCGTTCATCATGCTCGCTGGGGCGAACCCCTTCACCGCGTACAGCGAGTTCCTCATATCGCCGCTGACGTCTCGCTTCTCGGCCCTCGAAGTGCTCGTGTCGTCGATTCCGTTGATCCTCACCGGGGTCTCGGTAGCGCTCGCGTTTCGGGCTGGCTACTGGAACATCGGCGCAGAAGGCCAGCTCCTGATGGGTGCTGTCGCTGCTGCAGGCATCGGCATGATGATGGGCGACCTGCCTCGGATCGTCGCCATCCCTCTCGTCGTGCTCGCTGGTGCTGCTGCAGGAGCGCTGTGGGCGCTTGTCCCGGCACTATTGCGGGTCAAGCTCGGGATCGACGAGGTTGTCACGACTCTGCTCCTCAACCCGGTAGCGCTCCTGTTCGTCAATGCATTGCTCAACGGCCCGTGGGCGAACCCGGAGACGGGGTTCCCCGAGTCTGAGCGCATTGCAGAATCGGCGCAGTTCCCGATCCTTGTCCCGCGTTCACGCGTTCATCTGGGGTTTCTCATCGGCCTTGGGATCGCCGCGGTGGTGTGGTTCGTTCTCTCGCGCACGGTTGCCGGGGTCAAAGTGCGCGCGGTGGGTACCGGCCCGAACGCCGCTCGCTTCGCAGGGATCGATGTAGGCAAGACGTTGCTTGTGGTCGCCCTCGTCAGCGGTGCGATCGCTGGCATCGCTGGCGCGAGCGAGGTGAGCGGTATCCAGTATCGGCTGACCAGCGGCCTGTCTTCAGGGTTCGGGTACACCGGGATCGTCGTAGCGACGCTCGGTGCTCTCAGGATGCCCTCGGTCGTGCTCGCTGCGTTGCTTCTCGGAGACCTCAACGTGGGGGCAGGGTCTGCAGGCCGGGCGCTCGGCGTGCCATCCCAACTTGGCGAGATCATCCAGGCAACGGTGCTGTTGGTGACCGTCGGCGTTCTCTCCTACCGCCGCTATCGCGGCAGGGGGAGGGCACGGGCTGTATCTGAAGTTGATGCGATCGAAGAGGCGGGTGTTCCGTGATCTTCATAGCCGACATCGTCGCCGCGACCCTGCGGAATGCCACGCCGCTCGTGTTCGGGGTGGTGGGAGAGACCTACACCGAGAGGGCTGGGATACTCAACCTCGGTATCGAGGGAACGATGTACGCCGGGGCGTTCTTCGGTTTCGCTGCCGCGGCAGTGACCGGGTCACTGACCCTCGGGCTTGTAGCGGCCATCGTCGTTGGTGTACTCGCAGGAGCGATCATGGGCCTGTTCAGTGTGACGCTCGGCACGAGCCAGCACGTCGCAGGCATCGGGTTGACCCTCGGGCTCATCGGCGTGTCCGAGTTCATCAACCGGCTCTACTTCGGAAGCACGGAGGGTCTGCGCAGGATCGAGTCGTACAAGCTCCTCGAACCGTTCGGCTCAGGCGGCATCTTCAGCCAGTACGCGCTCACCTACATCGCCTTCCTCGTCGTAGTGCCGCTGGGGTGGTGGGTGCTTCGCTCGACATCGTTCGGGCTGGGGATCAGGGCTGTCGGCGAGAACCCGGAGGCAGCGGATGCCGCAGGGCTCTCCGTTGCGCGCCTTCGGTACGCAGCGCTGATGATCGGCAGTGCTCTCGCTGCAGTCGGTGGGGCGTTCATCACCCTCGCCACACTCGGCACGTTCACGCTCGGGATCATCGCTGGCCGCGGCTGGGTAGTCATCGCCCTCGTCATCTTCGGCAGGTGGCGGATCTGGCGTGGGGTGGTCGGCGCGTTGGTGTTCGCCGCCGTGTTCTCGCTTCAGCTGCGTCTCCGGATCGTGCCCGGGTGGGAGTCCGTCCCGTTCGAACTGCTCCTCGCCCTTCCGTACCTTGTCGTGATCGCCGCGTTGGCCGTGTCGGGGCGCGATGTGGAGTATCCCGGCGCCTATCTCAAACCCTATAGGAGAGACTGATGAACGAAGATGACATTCGCCTGCTTGCCCAGGCGCGTGAACAGGCAGAAGAGGGACTCGCCGAGGGTGGGATCCCCATCGGCGCGGTCCTTGCATCCGATGGCGAAGTGCTCGGGGCTGGCCACAACAAGAGGATCCAGCTCGGGTCGCCGATCCGCCACGGCGAGACCGATGCCCTTGAGAACGCCGGGCGCCTGCCTGCCTCTGTGTACCAGCGATCCACGATGTACACGACCCTTTCGCCGTGTGACATGTGCACCGGGGCCATCCTGTTGTACGGGATCCCGCGGGTTGTGATCGGTGAGAATCGCACGTTCATGGGTGGGGAGGACTACCTGCGGAGCCGTGGTGTCGAGGTCGTCGTTGCGGACGACCCGGCGTGCGTCGCGATGATGGAGGACTTCATCGCTGCCAACCCTGAACTCTGGAACGAGGACATCGGCGAGTAGCCGTTCTCTCGGGTTCTTCCGCCTCGCCTCGTCTTCTCCCTTGCGTCCTGTGGGTTGCAGACGCTGTGTGGGGTGTCTGGAGCCCTGGGGTATGGGGTTGGGATACGTGGAGTATCTTGGAAGGGACAGTACCGTACCGCGGGTGAAGGGAGTGGTTGCATGGCAACCCCGGTAGGGAGGTTGACGCAGGGTCTCCTGGTCGGCAGTGAGCCGACACGGCTTCTCGGCAACGGTGCGAACGCGATGCGAGACGGGAGAATCCGATGCGACGCGGTTTGACGATCCTCGTGATCTTGGCAGTCGTGGCCGGCGCAGCAGCAGCGGGGTGGACGGCGGCGTCGCGTATCAAGTCACCTGCCCAGATCGCAGCCGAAACGGAACCGCCGCCACCGTCCCTGATCACGGTCCCAGTCGAAGAGATCGTGATAGCGAACGACGTCGTGACGCGGGGAACCGTGCGCTTCGATCAGCCCGAGAGCGTGTCAGCGTCAGAGGTCGCCCTCGACGGAGTGACCGCGGTTCTCACCGAGATGCCGCACGTCGGCGACGAGTTCGTCGAAGGGGACGTGCTCTACGAGATCGCAGGCAGGCCAGCGTTCGTCCTCCAGGGAGACCTGCCCTTGTTCCGCACCGTCACGATCGGGGACGAGGGTGAGGACGTCCTCCAGCTGCAAACAGCGTTGAACAGGCTCGGGTTCGAGATCGATCAGCTTGACGGTGTGTACGGCTACGAGACAGAGCACGCGGTCAAAGCATTCTATGAAGAGCACGGTTATGAGCCGATCCAGCCGACCGACGAGGCGAAAGAGGCATACCGCACTGCGAAAGAGGCGTACAAGCTGGCGAAGGACAAGGTGACCCGGGAGAAGCTCGCCAAAGCGAAGGCGGCACTCGCGGCCCCGGCTCCCGAAACCGAGTTCTTGTTCTTCCCGACGTTCCCGATTCGGGTCGATTCGGTTCTCAAAGAACGTGGCGATGTGGCGGACGGCGAGATCATGCAGGTTTCCGGATCCCGTCTTGCCATCGATTCTTCTGTGAAGGTCGCCGAAGCCGAGTACGTCGAGGTCGGTGCTCCCGTGACGATCGAACTGGATCGTCTTGGTGTGTCCATGGAAGGCGAGGTCTCCTTCGTTGCGGACGCACCTGGTACCAACGAAGTGGCACCGGATCGTGTCTACGTGGAGATCATCCCTGGAGAGGTACGTGAGGACCTCAACAACACGAACGTCAAGATCACGATCCCTGTTGCTTCGCGCTCCACCTCGGGCCCCGTGCTCGCCGTGCCTGCTGCCGCGCTGTCGGCGACGGGTTCGGGGGACACGATCGTGACCGTTCAGGATGGTGATGATGCCACACACACGGTCACGGTGCTTCCGGGCCTATCGACGGCGGGTGGCATGGTGGAAGTCACGCCGCTCGACGGTGACCTAGAAGCCGGTGACCGTGTCGTCGTGGGCCTTCAGAGCGGATCGTGACGGACAACGCCTTGGCGTCGGCAGCCCCTGTCGTCGAACTCGATGCGGTGACCCGTACCTTCCCGGGGACGCCCCCCGTCGAGGCCGTGCGTAGCACCGACTTGATGATCCGTGAGGGCGAGTACGTATCGATCGCAGGCCCGTCGGGATCGGGGAAGTCGACGCTGCTGCATCTCCTTGGACTGCTCGACCGCCCCACGTCGGGTACGTACCATCTGCGAGGCATCGACATCGGCACGCTGCCAGACCGGAAACGCACCGCACTGCGAGGGCGCGAGATCGGTTTCGTCTTTCAGGCATTCCACCTCATCGCACACCGCACCGTGTTGGAGAACGTCGTTACCGGCATGCTCTACAACCGCACGCCAAGACGTGAACGGAAGGCCAAGGCCACCGAAGCGCTTGAACGGGTTGGGCTCGGGCATCGGATCGGGTTCCTCCCGTCGAAGATGTCCGGCGGTGAACGCCAACGCGTCGCGATCGCCCGCGCCATCGCCCCCCAGCCCACGCTGCTGCTCGCCGATGAGCCGACGGGGAACCTCGATACGAAGACGACCGAGTCGTTGTTGGACCTCTTCGACGATCTCCGCTCCGACGGCCTCACCTTGATCGTCATCACCCACGACGAGGCAGTGAGCAGCAGAGCTGACCGCAGGATCGGCATCGTCGACGGCGTCGTCAGTGAGGTATCGTGAAGAAGTACGCCAAGATCACCAGCTCACGGCTGTCGCTGTTCGACCTCGTGTCCGAGGCAACCGCAGGCATGCTCGCCCGCCCTGGCCGAACCATCCTCACCGTGCTCGGAACCGTGATGGGGATCGCAGCCCTCGTCGCAACCCTCGGCCTTGCCAAGACGGCGGGAAGTCAGATCGTGACCCGCTTCGATGCGCTTGCAGCGACCGCTGTCAGTGTTGAGAACCGGAGCCAGAACTTCGGCTTCTCGGACTCCCAGAACGTGTCGCACATACCGTGGGATTCCGAGGATCGGCTCACGCGGCTCAACGGTGTCGCTGCCGCCGGCACAGAGAGCATCGTCAACACGGAGAACGAACTCGTTCGTTCGGTTCCTATCAACGACCCGCTCGGCCAGTCTGAGTTCTCCATCGATGTGTACGCGGCGTCACCTGGTCTATTCGACGCTGTCGGGGCGACGCTCGCCACAGGCCGGTTCTTCGATGAAGGACACGACAAGCGCCGCGAGCCTGTGGCGGTCATCGGCCCCGGTGCTGCGAGGCGCCTCAACATCGCGCGTGTAGATCAGCAGCCCGCACTCTTCGTCGGGGACACGACGCTCGTGGTCATCGGGATCCTCGCGGATACACAGCGGGAGCCGGCACTCCTCGATGCTGTGATCGTCCCCGACGGCACCGCACGGGCACTGTTCGATCTGCAAGCTCCGAGCGAGGTCCAGATTCGCACCGAGGTCGGCGCCGCACAACTCATCGGGAGGCAGGCTGCCCTGGCCCTCTCCCCGAACGACCCTTCGTTGCTGCGCGTGTCCGTACCGCCCGAGCCGAAGGCTGTCAAGGAGCAGGTCGAGTCGGATGTCAACACGCTGTTCCTCGTCCTCGGTGGAGTCGCACTCCTCGTCGGTGCGATTGGGATCGCCAACGTAACGCTCGTCTCCGTGCTCGAGAGGGTGGGAGAGATCGGCCTGCGCAGGTCCGTCGGTGCGACCCGCCGCCACATCGCAGCCCAGTTCCTCACTGAGTCCGCGGCGATGGGGTTCGTCGGGGGCGTGATCGGAGCATCGCTCGGTGTCTTAGCGATCGTGGTCGTGTCGGCGGCACGGCAGTGGACGCCGGTACTCGACCCATGGGTTCCGTTCGCTGCCCCGTTCGTTGGCGCGGTGACCGGACTCGTTGCAGGCCTCTACCCATCGTGGCGGGCCGCATCGCTTGAGCCGGTCGATGCGTTGCGGAGCGGGATGTGACGTACCCGCCACGAGTCTGGTTGGCTGTTCAGGGGCCATCGACGACGATCAGGGCTTGTCTTTGGGGAGTGCTGAGGTAGTGTTCGAAGAGCGGCGAAGGGAGTGTGTTCGTGAAGGTGCTCAGGTTGCTCGTGGTGATCGCCGTGTTCGCCGCAGGGTGCACTGCAAGCGGTGATCCAACCGGATCAGGCGCTGACAGGGAGACGATCACCGACTTCATCCCCGGTGCGCTCGCGTTCGATGAAGCGAGCGGCGCGGACCAGTTCCGTGCCTTGGAACAGAAGGCGCAGGAATCGATCGCCAAGTGCATGGCTGAACAGGGGTTCGACTACATCCCATACGTCGAGTCGCAGTCCCAGGGCGGTTTCATGGAGGCGGAATCGGAGGAGGAGTTCGTCGACCTGTACGGGTTCGGGATCGCGACATCCTTGCTCGCGGACCAGGAGATGGACGAGGAAGCGATGGATGAGGAGATGGCGAGGAACCCGAACTACGCCATCGAGGAAGCGCTGTCCGATGCGGAGCGTGAAGCGTACTCCGAGGCCCTCTACGGTGCGCAACCCGACATCGACTTTGAGAACATGACGGAGGAAGAGATCGATGCAGCGTTCGCCGCGTTCGAAGCCGCGGGGCCGACGGGATGCATGGACACTGCCTACTCCGAGGTGTACGAACAAGGCGCAGACCAGGCGTTCTACGAGGAGTTCGGGTCGGCGCTAGAGGACACCTTCGCCAACATCGAGTCTGATCCCCGGATAGCCGAGCTCGAATCGCAGTGGTCGACGTGCATGGCAGACAGGGGATACGACTACGCGACGCAAGGCGACATCGAGAAGTACCTGCTGCATCGTCTGGAGGACGCCGGTGCGATCACAGATCTCGAGATCTCACCCGATGGTGGTGGGTTTGGATACGGCAGTGAGGGGATCGAACCCGGCAGCCCCATGGAGGACGCCGTCAAGGAGATCGCCGCGGAAGAGGTCGCTATCGCCAAGGATGCGTTGGCATGCTCGAAGGATCAGGAGAAGGTGTACCGAGAGGTATATGAGGAGGCGGAGCAGCGTTTCATCGACGAGCACCGTGCAGAACTCGAACAGTTCAAGAAGGACCACTCCTAGGTTCGCCGCATGCGATGGTGGGGGGCACTGCGCGTGTCAGGTGCTCTTGATGCGGTTGTGTTCGTCCACCTTCACCACGGTCGGGTGGATGTTCTGCCTGTCCTCTGCGGAGGGAACATACTCGAAGGCCATGATGATCACGAGGTCGCCGGGCATGCCGCGGCGTGCCGCGGCGCCGTTGAGGCCGATGATGCCTGATCCCCGCTCACCTGCGATCGCGTAGGTGATGAACCGTTCGCCGTTGTTGACGTTGACGATCTGCACCACTTCGTGCACATCGATCCCTGAGGCGTCGAGGAGGTCCTCGTCGATGGTGATCGAACCGTCGTAGTGGAGCTCGGTCTGGGTGATCGTTGCCCGGTGGATCTTCGAACGGAGGAACTGTCGCATCTGGTGACTCCCTGTGTCTGGTGAATCCCTGTCCACGCAGGGTATCGCTCTCCGAACCGAAAGAGCCGTTGCATCGTGTACCC
>CAYLIR010000032.1:0-11577 GCA_964383515.1 uncultured Acidimicrobiaceae bacterium | reverse complement strand
GAGCGGAACGTTCGCTCGTCGAGATGCTGCCGCGCCTCGTAGACGAGGGTGTGACTCCCATCATCGCAAGCCTCTACCACCGAGAAGTCGGGTTCGAGCAGGAAGTACGCGACGCCGGCTTCGACGTGCGGCTTCTCCGACGAAAGAGCAGAGTTGGGAAAGCTCTGGCCCTTCGCAGCCTCATCCGCGACGAGTCACCGGACCTCGTGTACACGGCGTTGTTCGATGCCGACCTCGTCGGATGGCTTGCGACCATCGGCATGGATGTGCCCTTGATGGCGAACCTGGCGAATACCGCGTACGATCCTGCACGGTTGGCCGACCCGAACATCGACACTCGCAGGCTCTCGATCGTGAAGGCGATCGACGGGTTCACATCGCGCCACGGCACTGACCACTTTCACGCGGTAAGCCAGGCGGTGAAGGACTCGACGGTGGAAACACTGGGTGTTGACCCAGACAAGATCACCGTCGTCAAGCGTGGGCGCGATGCAGGTCGGCTGGGGATTCGTACTGAAGAACGCAAGCATGCAGCGAGGGAACTCTTGGGGATCCCCAACGAAGCACAGGTCGTCGTGACCGTGGGGCGTCAGGAGTACCAGAAGGGTCACCGTTTCCTCATAGGGGCGTTCTCGGAGGTGGTAGCGACGCATCCGGATGCGAGGCTGCTGATCGCGGGCAGGGAAGGACACCTGACGTCTGAGCTTGAACAACTGGTCGCTGAGCTGAATCTTGGTGCTTCGGTCGCTCTGCTTGGACACAGAAGCGACGTACCTGACGTACTTGCTGCTTCCGATCTGTTCGTGTTCCCTTCGCTGTACGAGGGGCTCGGAGGTGCACTCATCGAAGCGTTGGCCCTGGAACTCCCCATTGTGGCATCTGACATCCCTGCACTTCGCGAGGTTGTTCGTGAAGGTGAGAACGCGATTCTCGTGCCGCCTGCGGATTCAGGTGCACTTGCTCGAGCTATGGAGGCCCTTCTCGACGATCCTGAGCGGTCGCGGAGTTTCGCAAAGCGCAGCCGCGAGATCTTCGACACGGAGTTCCAGGCCGAAGACGCAGCGTCGGCAATGATGGCGATGCTCGCCGCTGTTGCTGACGGGCTGACACCACAGCAGAACGCTCGGTAGCCCGACATCGGCCGTGTCGCGATCGTTTCCCCGTGGCAGTCGGGCTCTCGAGCCCCGGCCGTGTCACGCGACCCGTCGAGCACAGACTCCCTCGATCGTTTCACTTCTGCGTGGTCCGAGAACCGCGCGTTCTCAACGGAGAGTCGAGGTGCTAGCGGTCACATGGGTGGGCATGACGGCGCGGCTGTCGTGACAGATAGGGATCGATCCCGGCCGGGTCGTCGGCGGAGCGTACGTTGTACAGGTCGCCAGCGACACCCCGCCGGGAACCTGCCTGGGGTGCGGATGCATCCGAGAAGGCCTATCCCGGCCAGTATCGTGGAAGGTGCTGCTTCCGCCAGACACACGCATAGCCAAGAGCGTCTGGACCGTGTAGGGTGCTCTCTCGGAGAGTTCCCAGGAACCGCGCAAAGTCGCGCATGTAGCTGACATGCGTGGCTGCGGTTCGATATCGACAATTCGGGGGTACAGGGCAGTGACAACCGTGACGTTGTTCGTCGTAGGAGGCCAAGACCTCGTAGATGTGACGTTTTCGAGAGCAGATGGCGGCGCCAAACTTGACATGGGTGTCAGGGAACTCGCAGAGGCTCGATTCAGCGGTGTGAAGGTGCTGGTCGGCCACGATGCGACGCTGGGATTGGCTGACCTTCGCTCAGCGCTGGAGTCCGGGGAGTCGGCATTGATCCAAGCACAGCCGCAGATCGTGCTGCTTTCGATAGCGAACGAGGTCTCGCACCTTGCCGAGTATCGGGGCAGTGTCGGCGACCGTGTGCGGCATATCGAGTCTGAGTTGAGCGCAGTGATCGACCTTGTGAAGGACAAGGTCGGTGCCCATGTGCTTGTTGCGAATGCCTCTACGCTCGATCCGTCGTCGGAAGTGTTCAACTACCACGATCTCGAACGTGAGCCCTTGTCGCTTTGTGCCCACAGGCTCGACCTCATGTTGACAGGCGTTTCACACAGCACAGGCATATCGGTCATAGATATCGATCGGAAGATCGCAGAGATGGGCGGTGCGACCGGTCTGGAGGCGGCACTCAGCTATACCGAAGCGGGCTGCCGCGCCATTGCCGATGAGATCGTGAGGGTGGTCGCTGACTACGGATTCTTCGACGACCGTCCCCTGTTGGCCCAGGTCGGTGCGCAGGGGGGCCGATCGTGACCGATCGAATCGTTCGGACCGTTGCCTCGCTGTCGCGAAAGGTCTTCCGATGCCCTTGACGCGGCCAGTTGTCACAGCGCTGAAGCGTTGGCGTGCGGTGTTCGGAGAGAACACACGGATCGAGCGATACATCAAGGAGCGATATCTCGACAGGATTGCGACCGAGTCCAAGCGGGAATCGGGTCCAGGGTGGGTGCAGTACTCTCGGAAGAGTTGGGTCGTGGTATCCGAGTCGGATAGCTTTCCTGAGCCGCGTCGTGGGATCCTGCTCAAGGGGGGATGTGACATGCCCTCCTTCTTCACTGCTGCACCCCTCATGCGCAACGGCATCAAGGGGACGATCGCCATCTCGCGGCACATCGCAGGCACAGGTGGAAACCGATCTGATCAGATCCTCCAGACGCTCGACGTCTTCGACGCTGATGCGATCGCAGAGACCGTGGAAAAGCTGAAGCTGAGCGACGACTATTTCGAACCTACGTTCTTCTCAGAGACGTTCACCTTGCCGAAGATGCCACAGGCTGGAGAATTTCCGAAGACCCTCGTCGTCATGGGCATCGGCACCGACGAGGTCCGTCAGATGTACCGTCACCGGGAGCATGGTTTCGTCGTCGATCCCGGTGGGTGGTGGCTCAACCAAGATCTCGGGAGCGTGCTTGAAGATCGTCAGACGGTCGATTGGTTCCGCAAGCACTTCATGAGAGTCGGCAGGATGTCGCTTGAAGACTTCAGGACGCACAACACACGTCTGATCAGTGAGATCCGGAGCCGCTTGGGAGCCCAGGTGATGTACTACAACACGATGGTTGTCGATCCGGCGAATCCAACGCACAACTATCAGCTTGTGAAGACGGCCCATAGTATGCGGCGTCGAGAGTTCACGATCGCTCTTGCGGAGATGTCGTCTGCGTTGGACTTTCCCATTGTGGACGTCGACAAGATCCTCAAGATGTCTGGCGTTGCAGAACAGGTCGACTTCGCGCACTTCCCGGTGGATCGGATGAGGCCGATCGGTAGAGAGGTCCACCGGATTCTCGCAGCGTCCGGTTTCCTGTCGGGCGAGGCGGTGTGATGAGGGTTCCCGAGTGACCGTCGGTTGATTGCGAGGAGAGAGCCATGATCTTGAGAGTGACCGTTCCAACCACAGACTCGGCCCTGCGCTCCGGCTTCGTCGCAACGTGGCACAAGGCAGAGGGCGACCGTATCGAGTTCGGTGAGGATCTGTGCGACATCGTGATCGATGCGTTCGCCCGGCTGGAGAGGACACATCGAGCTACGCTCCTGGGTTCGACCCCGAAGTTCCGTCGACGCCGATCCAAGGTTGTGCTCGGTGTGAAGAAGGGGCGCGGTCAGGTCACTGTCAGGCTCGTGTCAGCTGAGAGCGGGGTCAGGCTCGGGAAGGTGCTGGTCGAGGAAGGGGGCCGCATAGAGGTGGGATCGCTCATCGCTGTCATGACTGGAGCCGATGGCGACCTGTCCGGCAACATCGAGACCGCACCTGAGGCAAGGATCGTGCTCAACGTGCCGGATACAGAAGGGCCAGACGACTTCGCATAGGCGACCGATCGTGTTGCGGGCAGTCAGGGTGTGATGTCGTACAGGCTCAGCAGCTCCTCAGCGATCGATTGCGGGGCAAATCGTGCTGCACGCTGTCTGCCAGCCGCGCCAAGCGATTCGCGAAGCGAGGGCTCTCCGATGAGCCTGCGCAGCGCAGCGGTTGCCGAGTCCACGTCAGACGAGGGGAATACCAGTCCGGCTTCATCGTCTCCCAGCAGCGCAACGAGAGGGTCGATATCGCTTCCCACGACAGGAATCCCATTCATCATCGCTTCGGCAGCAACACGGCAGAACGACTCTGCCCGTGAAGGGCAGAACACGATATCGAGGTTGGCGTAGGCCTCCTTGACGTTCGAGGTCTTGCCAACGGGGTCTACGAGCGATTTCGGGAAACGCTTGAGTTGTTCCCACACTCCTCTGTTCTCATCGCTCGGTTCGAGGTGTACGTAGAGTTTCCACGACGCGGGGAGATCTGAGAGCCTGTCGATGACCTCAGGCATGAGGTCGAATCCTTTGCGTTCGGACGCACCCCCCAAGATGCCGATGGTGGTCAGCGCTCTATCTGGCCTGCTCCGGTCTGCGAGGATCTCGTCCGGATCGATCGGATTGGGGATGATGTCCGCATCCCCTACGTCGCAGAGACCGATGTCGACGGCGACCGCTTCGGCTGTGGGTGACACCGCAGCGAGGCGGAGCTTCGGAAGGGCTCGTCGCAAGAGAGGGCCGAGTATCCTGCCCCACCGCGATCCGACGGGATCGTGGATCCAGACGACGGTTGTCCGCTGGGTGGCGATCGCTGCGAGTGCGGCGAGATTGAGTCCGGTCAGGGCATTCGCATGGATGGCGCGTAGCCGCTGCCTATTGCGCGCGGCCCACCAGGCGATCTTGATGCTGCCGAGCACACGCAGGACTCTGTCGATCGGCTGATTCGGCTTGCGAGGCAGGGTGATATGCTCGTCGGCTAGCCCCTCCTGGTCCACGAGGGCACGGAACGTCCCGAACGCTGGTGACGCAAGCACACGGTTGACGCGCCCCTCGAGCGAATTGAGCAGGGTCACAAGGCTTCGGTTCGAGCCACCGAGCGCAGCAGGGGTCGCGATGAAGAGAACCGTTGGGAGCTCGTTGATGGGTGTCGACATCGCGCCAGGTTTCTTTCTCAATAGCCGCTGAGCATTCCTGTTCGGCGTGCGAACTCGAGAGACCGTCGAAAGAGCCACACCCCGAGGGGGAACATCGCAGCACTGAAGGCGAGAAGCACATATACAGCTGTGGAGTACGGGATGGTGAACGATCCGGGGTCCTTCATCAGGAGCGCCCTTGCACCGTTGATGAGGTACGTGTGGGGAACGAACAGCGAGAAGGCCTTGAGCCACGGCGGGAGTTGCGATACGGAGAATACGGAACCAGCGAGCAGCCCAGCCACCATCCCGTACACCTGCAGAACGGGTTGGGACTTGAGTGTCAGCATGAGTACCGCGGCCGACAGGAGGCCGATGGCGGTCGTCGCCAGGAGTCCAAGGAACACGAGCAACATGAACTGGGGGATCTGCGCCATGACGTACTCAGCTCCGAGGAGGGCACCGGCAAGCATCAGGATCGTGCCGTTGAAGACTCCCAGTAGCAGTGGCCAGGTGTTCATGGCGATTGGGAGGAAGGTCCATGGGACAGGCTCCACGAGGTACGTCTCGAGTGTCCCCCGCTGGAACGCTCGGCTCATGCTACTGCCGAAGCCTGCTAGCGCACCTGAGAGCATTGCGGTGGAACCCAGGCCGATCGACACGAAGGTCAGATAGTCATTGCCGACGCGATTGTCTCGGATGAGCTGACCGATGAAGAACGACAGGACGAGAGGCATGACGCTTCGCACCAGTGAGAAGGCGAACGACATTGGGTAGCTGATCTCGTCTATGAACTCTGCTCGGAGGAACGCAACGAGTGTCGAGATGATGCCGGGTTTCGCCTTTGGGAATCCGGCAGACTGTGTACCCCCTGCGGTCGGCGTTTCACTCGTGGTCATGATGGAATCCCCTACCGCCCATACCGACGACCGTTCTTCTGTCGCTTCTCTCGTCGTTTCCGGCCACTCTTTGTGGTGGACGGCTTGTTGTCGCGATCGGTCGGGTGCTCTTCGCCCGTATCGTAGATTTCCGAGAGCAGGTCGCGCAGTGGACGCTTGTACTCATGGACACGCTCGACTTCTTCAAGCATATCCCCGAGCCGTGTCAGGATCATGCCTGCCGGTGTGGCATGGTCGAGGATGAGGTGCGTTCGCGTTCCGTCCGTCGAGACCGCGATGGGGAGCCCGGACGCTTCGAGCACTTTCGCCGCCCGTTCAGCAGATTCTGGTCGAGCGAAGTGGATATCGAGCGATGGGCGGTCGAGGCGGTCCCGCAGGGTGTCAAGATCGCCATCGTATCGTATCCGACCCTTGTCGAGGAGGACGACGCGTGACTGGAGCGCCTCGATCTCCTCGAGACGATGTGATGAGATCATCGCACCGAGCTTGCGCTCTCGGACGATCGTGGTGATGAGATTCAAGAGCTTGTGTGCGGCGACCGGATCCACTGCACCTGTGGGTTCATCGAGGATGAGCACATCAGGTTCATGAACGAGCGCTCTGGCCAACTGCAACCGGGCTCGCATACCTGCAGAGAGCGCGAATATGGTCTTGTCCGCCATGTCTCCCAGGTCCACGGAATCAAGTGCCTCTTCGATCTTTCGAGCGAGGCGTTTGCCCTTGAGCCCTTGCATCCTTCCATGGAACACGAGGTTCTCCTTGCAGGTGAGTCGCATGAGCAGGCTTCGCTCGTCCCCTGGCATCCAACCTACGAGGCTTCGCACTGCTACAGACTCGTAGGTTGCGTCGTATCCCATGACCGCTACCGAACCGCTCGTTGGTGTGGTCAGGCCGACGAGTATGCGGAACATCGTGGTCTTGCCTGCGCCGTTGGGTCCGACGACGGCGAGAATCTCACCAGGGTCGACCGTGAGGCTGATGTCGTCGAGAGCGACCACAGGCTCTCGGATGTTCGTGCGAACCAACGCCTTCATCCAGAGAGGTGATGGGTAGTAGGTCTTCGTGACATGATCGACGACGATGCTTGGTCCGCTCTTCGTACTCAAGACGACGTTGCCCCTTCGGTCCCTACTCATCTGATGCCTAGCGTCGGTTGGCGACCAACCGCGACATCAGGCACTCATTCCCCTGCCTGGCCGAGTGTGGTATCCCACTACCGTCGAGAGCATCTTCTCGTTCGGGCATCATACATTCCGGCAGGCCGTAGACACCGATCCTATACGAGCGATGCCGGAGATGCAGGTGCTTCTCGCATGTCGGCAGCGCCCGACGAACCAGTGTCGATGGGCACCCGCGAGGCAGGACTCCGGCTGTGGGGCCTTCCATCTCACCACTCGTGAGCGAGAACAGGCTCGCGGTTCTCTGGCATTGCACCGCACGCCCGTCAGATCGCTGCATCCCCGTAGCTGGCGGTCAGGGGTACGCTGTCTGGAGATGAAGGGCACGCATCGGATCGGGGGTCTCGGGGTCGCAGTGATGGTGGCCATCGCGGCGTGCACAGCTTCTTCGCAAACGGTTGAGAGTCGCAAGCCACCCATCGACGTCGCTCCGTCTGCAGCCCCGACGGGTACGGTCCTCGACGCCACAACCGTTCCCCCCCAGCCTCCGTCGAGCGAGCCTTCGTCCTGCCATGAGCTGGGTGAGGACGCGACATCATGGCAGACATTGGCCACGGCAGAAGCGGTTACGCTCCAGGAACGAACCGGGGATCAACCCGGGGTCGATGCTGTCGTGTATCCGCGGCCCGACTACGCCGGACGCCCCTGGTCACAGTGGGGCCAGGGAATCGTGCTCGACGATGGACGTATGCTCTCAGCGATCGGAGACCACCTGGGAGCTGACGGGAATTCCTATCTCTACGAATACGATCCCCGAAGTCGCACATTGATGCAGTTCGCGGATGTCCTTGCGACCGTCGGTCACAAGCCAGGAGACTGGGGCTTTGGCAAGGTGCACGCACCTATGGTCAAGGGGCGGTGCGGCGATGTGTACGTTTCGACGTACTGGGGCAAACGTCGCGGCCTCACCTTCACAGACACGTACCAGGGCGATGTACTGCTCCGCCTCGATCCTGAAGGACGCACGATTGAGAACCTTGGGGTGATCTTGCCAGGGCACGGTGTGGCTTCGATGGCATCGTGGCCTGAGGGTGGGCTTCTCTACGTTGAAGCAGCTGACCCGTTCGGGAAGAAGGTGGGTGCCTTTGTCGTGCTCGACATGGAATCAGGAGAAATCGTCTTCGAGGACGATGACCCGAGCCACGGGGGATATCGCAGCATCGCTGTGGACGCACAAGGGCGGGCCTACATCACGTGGGACGGTGATGGGCTCGCTCGGTATGACCCTGCAAGCAACACGCTCGACGTCCTCGATACGGCCATGCCTGGTTCTGTTCTACGTTGGGCGACGCCTCCTGGCCAAGCAGATACGGTCTACGCGGTGTCCCGCGATCCTGCCGTGTTCTTCAGTATCTCCGCAGAGGGCGATATCGAGGAGATCGGTCCTGCACGCGGCTACACGGCATCGATGGGGCTTTCCCCAGATGGCAGAACGTTCTACTACGTTCCTGATGCCCACGGGCGAGCATGGGAGCAGGGCACGAGCCTTATCGCTGTTGACGCAGCGACAGGAGAAGAATCCGTTGTCGTCGAGTTGAATCCCCTCATCGAAACGGCGATGGGTCTCCGAACCGGCGGCACCTACGACGTCGTCGTCGATCCGTCCGGCGAACGTGTCTACATCGGACTCAACGCAGGGAATCCCGCATCGGGGGATACGTTCGGTGAGATCGTGCTCGCGATCGTCACACTGCCGTGAACCGCGCACTCTTGGGTGTGGTGATCGCTGTTGTCGCCGCAGCGTGCTCTCCAGGGCAGCCTGCCGAGGTCGGCGGCGACACAGCTAGCCGCGATACGTCGGTGTCGGCAGCCGATGTCTCCAGAGACGCATCGACGGCCTCGTCTATGGTCTCATCTGCCGAGCAGATCGGCGTCGGCGGTTCCGGGGTCACATGCTGGTCTGCGGTCCCTGCACAGGGCACAGAGGGCATAGGATTCGACGATGTGACCGATGCATCGGGTCTCATCGACCCGCTGACCGGGATGCGTGCTCATGCTGCGGCGTGGGGTGACGTGGATGGGGATCTCGACCCCGATCTCTTCGTCGGCACGTTCGCCACGGCCCGCGCGGATGCCTATCGGGTACGCGGCGCCGAGGAGCCCGCACCCGATCGGCTGCTCCTCGCCGAAGACGGACAGTACCGAGCATCCTCAACGTTCCCCGAAGCGTTCGGGCGAACCAGCGGTGCGGTGTTCGTCGATCTGGACAACGACGGGGACAACGATCTCGTGGTATCGAGGAACGTGCGCGACAGGGATGTCGGTGCTGCTGCCACCGAGGTGTTGGAGAATACGGGTACCGGATTCGTGGTTGCCCCTTCGAGCATCGACCCGAGCCTTGGCGGGCGGTCCGTGGGGGTGCTCGACGTTGACAGTGACGGGCTGCTCGATCTCCTCATCGTGGAAGACCGGTATCGGGGCGGGTCGAGCCGTCTCTACCGGAATCTGGGCGGCCTCGCGTTCGAGGATGTCACCGAGACGTTGTTCGTTGCTGGCGTCGATGGTCTCGGCATCGCAACAGGGGACCTCAACAACGATCGACACACGGACGTGTTCATCGCTGGCTCGAACCGCCTCTTTATGGGCGACGGCGTTCGGCTGGTCGAGGTTGCCGCGGAAGAGCTTGCCTGGGAGCCTTTCGGCAACGAAGACGACGTTGCAGGCGCTGCGATAGCAGATGTCAACCGCGATGGCTGGCTCGACCTCGTCGTGGGCCACCACTACAACAGCACGTTGAGCCGCGGCAACATGGTTCCGGTGCGGTTGTACATCAACGTCACGCAGGACGCCGGTTCGGCGCCACGGTTCGACGACATCACCCTGTCTGCCGGACTCGTCGGTCTTCCGACGAAGGCTCCTCATGTGGAAATCGCTGACTTCGACAACGACGGGTGGCCTGACATCCTCACCTCCGCGTCAGCATCGTCCGGATCTGTCCCGGCGATCTTCCGGGGTACTGGCCTTGTAGATGGCGTGCCGGTATTCGCTCCTCCGGAGGGCCTTGGCTCGCCGCAGTACTGGGTATCGGCGCCAACGGTCGACATCGACCATGACGGAAGGCTCGATGTGTTCCTCGTCGAGTGGGAGCCGACCCTTCCCTCGCTGATGCTTGTGAACTCGACGGCGTCGGGCCACTGGCTGGAGGTGTCGGTCGATGCACGTCTTGGCGGTGGTGTCGGCACGCGGGTCGATGTCTACACAGCGGGCAGCGCCGGTGATCCAGGCGAACGGATAGGCAGCAGGGAGATCGTTGCTTCTCTCGGATACACGGCTGGCGTTGAACAGGTCGCCCACTTTGGCCTCGGTGAGCGGACGGAGGCCGACATCGTCGTAACGCCACCTCTTCCCCAGGATCCGATCACGATGACCGTTGCAGCGGATCAGCACATCCGTCTTCCGTCCGGCTGCCGATAGTTGCTGCGCCTCGAACGTCGCGTGGCCCTCGACCCAGGCTGCTGCACCCGGACAGAGGAATGCGAACCTCGGGTTCTCAGGCTCTCCAGATGTGTGCTAGCGGGAGAAGTCCCAGGGAACGGAGACTCCGGTGAGTGCTTTGATGTCGGCGTGGGACGACGCGTAGCGTGCTTCAAGCTCGGTGCGGATGTCGGCTGGGATCTCCGGGTTCACAGCGGCATTGCCGCTGTAGCTGTAGTTGACGAAGTCCGGTGGTGACCACACCGATACGCCCACGAATCGTTCCAGCGAGTGGAGGGCATGTTCAGGATGTTCGAAGAAGCTCTCAGCGTCGAGGAAGAGAAACTGCTCGCGATCGAACAACTCGAACCATCGGGCGATCTGGTGTGCGTAGTGTCCTCGAGCTACATACGAGTAGCGGCGGTAGCTGAGCACGCGGTCGAAGGGGTCATCGTGCATCGCGACGATATCAGGCGCGATCCGCTCATCTTCGGCTGCGATGGCATCCCGGAAAGAGAGATCTTCGATCCCGAGCCTGACATTGTGGCGATAGTGAGAGAACGCTCGCTCTACAGGATTGCGCAGCATGACGATCAGTTTGGCGTTCGGCAGAAGGTCAGCGAGTCGTTGGGGCGCTCGCGGATCGAAGAGATAGTCTGGGGTAGCCTCGAACGTGACGAGACGTTTTCCGCGCATACTCGCCGCCTTCGCTCTGGCCCGGAGGGGGAAGTGGGCTCGGTACCACGCTTCCCCTTTGTCGTAGTCGATGGTGAAGTACTCGGTTTCCTTTCGCAGCGAGGGCGCGATCTGTGGGTGTCTGCCGAGATACTTGTACATCGAGCTTGTCCCACACCGTTGCCCACCCAATATGACGAAGTCCGGGAGCTCCCGCAGGCCTGCGGTCCTGATACGCGACGTCAGCCGACTCCGCACCAGGCGGCGACGCGCTGGCAGCGGCACGAGCGCCTTTATGGTATCGGCGGTGGTTTGGCGGATCCGTGCGGGGTTCATCGTTCGGTCACGTCTTGGTTCGGCACGGGTGTCAAACTAGCAGCGGATGCTGGCGACCTGCTCACCCGCTCGATCGAGAAGGGTTGCGCCGCTAGGATGAAGTAACCT
>CAYLIR010000031.1:0-11588 GCA_964383515.1 uncultured Acidimicrobiaceae bacterium | reverse complement strand
CGGACGTCTTCAACGTGCTCTTGCAATTGCTCGACGATGGCAGATTGACCGACGGCCACGGACGCACGGTCGACTTCACCAATACGGTGCTCATCATGACGTCGAACCTCGGTTCGGAGTTCATCGAGCCGGACCTCCCCGACAGCGTGGTCAAGGAACGGGTCATGGAGATCGTCAGATCCCACTTCAAGCCAGAGTTCCTCAACCGTATCGACGATGTTGTCGTGTTCACCCGACTGACGAAGGAAGACATCCGAAAGATCGTCGAGATCCAGTTCGCAGACCTGCGCGAACGCCTGGCCGAGCGTTCCATCACGGTGGAGCTCACCGACGAGGCAGCCGACTGGCTCGCAGAGCACGGATACGACCCCGTCTATGGTGCGAGGCCACTCAAGCGCCTCATCCAGACCGCGGTCGCTGACCCTCTGGCACTCAAGGTCCTCAGCGGTGAGATCTCCGAGGGTGCGAGCGTCACCATCACCACAGACGGCGACGCGCTCGCTTTCGTCTGACCAACGTGCAGGTGAGGCCCACCCCCGGGTCTCACCTGCACGCCTGTTCCCACGACACGCTGGGTTCCCCCTGCCTTGACGACTTACCTATTCCTTGATATCGTTGTTACTATGATATCAAGCGAACACAGAGATAGTTAGCCATGGATCACCGGAGCCAGCTCCTCAAAGGGGTACTCGACATGTGCCTGCTTGCGATCATCAATGAGGAGCCGAGCTATGGATACGAGATGGCTGCGAAGCTCGGCACGCGCGGGCTGCGGTTGCAGAACGAGGGATCTATCTATCCCACACTCTCGAGGATGCAGCGCTCCGGACTGATCACGGGGTACTTCGTCGAAGTAGACGGGTCGGGGCCGCCCCGCAAGTACTACGACATCACCGAGAGCGGACATGAGAGGCTTCTAGAGTGGCAAGAGGAATGGCACGAGTTCAAAGGCGGCGTTGACGAGGTGACGATGGGAGGATCGACATGACTGACTTCACTGCTGATCAGGTCGCTGAGCACTGCCGCTCTACCTGGCTGGTGTCGGGCATCACCAGCCAGAACGCTGACGAGATGACGCGGGAGTTGCGTTCGCATCTCCAGGAGGCGTCGGCCGCTGGCAAGAGCCTCGACATCGTCGTGGGAGACGACATCGAGTCTTTCGCAAACGAATGGGCTGCTGCGTTCCAGGGGCCCCAAAGGATGGCAGACATGACGATACCGACCCACTCCACAGAGCCCGCACACAGGAACACGGCCGTGCTCTGGATCGGGCTGATCACGATCGTCGCGATCGTGGCCGCCATTGCAGCGTTCGGCCCTCGGGACGACAGTATGGACAAGGCGCTGTGGACGGGTGTGTGGATCGCAGCGGCAGCTGTGCTCGCTGTAGGCGAGATGGTCACTGCAGGGTTCTTCCTGCTGCCCTTCGCCATCGGCGCGGCATCGTCGACGATCCTTGCGCTTGCAGGCGTGGGCACCGCGTTGCAACTGATCAGCTTCGCTGTCGTGTCGCTCATAGCCCTCTACATGATCCAACGATTCGCCGCGAGAGATACCAACGGTGAGGCTGCCAAGGTCGGATCAGCCCGATATGTTGGAGCCACAGCCATTGTCACCGAGCCGATCAACCGCAAGACAGGGAGCGGCACGGTCAAGCTGGGCACTGAGGTGTGGCGGGCGACGACGAACACCGACGCGGTGATTCCCGAAGGGACAGAGGTCATCGTCGCTGAGGTTTCCGGGGTGCGGCTCGTCGTGGAGTCGCTCACCGCACAGCGATAGGCTCAAAGGACGACAAAGGAAGGAACCATGCAAGCTGCACTCATCGTATTGGTACTGGTGATCGCTGTGATCATCGTGTACGTGGCGCTGGCAGTCAAGATCATCCAGCAGTACCAGCAGGGGCTCGTTGAACGATTCGGAAAATATCGCAAGACACTCGACCCCGGTCTGCACCTCATCGTGCCGTTCATCGAGAGGATCCGCAAGGTCGACATGCGCGAGCAAGTCGTCGATGTGCAGCCTCAGGAGGTCATCACAAGAGACAACGTCGTCGTCACCGTCGACGCGATCGTGTACTACCAGGCGACAGACCCGGTAAAGCTCGTCTACAACGTTGCGAACTTCATCGTTGCTGCCACGAAGCTCGCCCAGACGAACCTGAGGAACGTCATAGGCGACATGGACCTCGACGATGCACTGACGTCGCGTGAGACGATCAACACGGAACTCCGGCAGATCCTCGACGAGGCGACGGATGTGTGGGGTACCAAGGTCGTACGTGTCGAGATCCAACGCATCGACCCACCCGCCGATGTCACGAACGCGATGCATCGCCAGATGAAAGCAGAGCGCGATCGTCGCGCGATCGTCACCGAAGCCGAGGGTGACAAGCGGTCAGCCATCCTCAAAGCAGAGGGTGTCAAGCAGGCGAGGATCCTCGATGCTGAGGGCCAAGCTGAAGCGATCAAGGAAGTCGCGAATGCAGAGAAGTTCCAGAAACTCACGGTGGCTGAAGGTGAAGGCCAGGCGATCGAGCGGGTGTTCTCCGCTATCCACACCGGCGACCCGACCCCCGACCTGATCGCGATCCAGTACCTCCAAGCGCTCCAGGGCATCGCCGATGGCAGAGCGACAAAGATCTATCTCCCGATGGAGACGACATCGATCCTCGCGAGCATCGGAGCCATGGGCGAGCTGTTCGCCGATTCCCAGAAGGACACCGGCGAGGGCTGAGCCTCTCGTCCCTGCGATGGCGCATATCAACTACGTCGAATTCAATAGCCGGGACCCTCAGGCGTCCGCTGCGTTCTACAGAGAAGTGTTCGCTTGGGACCCCGAGCCGTGGGGCGACGAAGACTACCTCGTCGAACGTCACGGAGAGGATCCCGGTATCGACACCGGGTTCACGGAGTCTCCCGATGGAGCACCACTGGCGGTGGCGACGATCTCCGTCGACGATATCGCTGGCTACATGGCGAAGGTCATCGTTGCGGGCGGCGAGATCGTCGTGCCGAGATTCGCCATCCCCGGCGTCGGTTACGGCTGCTATTTCACGGACACGACCGGCATGATCGTCGGAATGCACGAGGCAGATCCGTCAGCAGCATGAGGCAGCGGCACCCTATGTGAGGTCGTCCGACCCCGCGCGGACGGCACCGTCGCCCCCCTCAATCGGTTGTGCTTGTGCACCAGCAGGCAGTGGCTGTGGAGAGAGCAGGAACGGTTCACCGACCAGTGTGCGCTGCTCGGCGCGCTTCTGCATCCACCGCACCCACGCGACGCCCCCGATGAACGCCGCAACAGACACCCAACCGTTGCGACTGATGCCGAAGAGCCTGTACGTCGTGTCTGTGCGCAACAACTCCATCCAGAACCTGATGAACGAGTACATGGCGACATAGACACCGAACGAAGCGCCCTTCGCCAGCTTCGACCGCTTCTCGAGCCAGAGGATCACGGGTACGAGGATGAACGCGTTCCACAGGAGCTCGTAGAGGAATGTGGGATGGAAAGTCGCAAAGCCCGCGAACTGGGGCGGACGGTTGGCAACGTCGATCTTCAACCCCCATGGGAGCGTCGAAGGCGTTCCAAAGAGTTCCTGGTTGAAGTAGTTCCCGAGCCTCCCGATCGCCTGGGCGAGGGGGATGCCCACAGCTGTCGCATCGGCGATGGCGAAGAGGTCGCCGTCATGCTTGTTGACAAAGTACACGAACGCCAGTGCTCCGAACAGCAACCCGCCATAGAGCGCAAGCCCACCCTCCCACAGGAAGAACACGGCATAGGGCCGATCCGCGAAGTTGCCGGAATGTGTCAGGACGTAGGCCGCTCGCGCTCCAAGAAACCCGATGACGACCGCCCATATCGCGGTCTTCTCGAAGAACTCGCCGTCCCCGCCGAACCGCACGTACCGTCGCCGTGAAACGACGATCGCCACGATGACCCCGACCGCGATGAGGATGCCGTAGAAATAGATGGTCAATGGACCGACCTTGAGCACGTTCTGCGATGGCGATGGGATAGATCCGAGAAGGTGCATCTGTGTCGTTCCTTGGTTCTGGGAGTATGGACGCTGTGAGAGGCGTGAGTCCTCGCGCAACGTCGGCAGGGCCATATGGTACGGCGCGATGCCGTCAGCTTCCCCGATTTGGCCCTGCGCACATGCAGAGCCGCGCAGGTAGCCTGACCGTTGCAGCAGCAACCAGCGCCACAACCGGCCTATTCCCACAAACGGAGCAACCATGGACACCAAGCAACGCGCAGAGCAGCGGTTCAGCGAAGCGCAGGCAGACCTCGAACAGTTCTCCCTGTGGATGTACGAGAACCCGGAGCTCGGTTTCGAGGAGTTCGCCACATCGCGCAAGATGGTCGAGATCCTCGCTGACGCTGGCTTCGAGGTCGAATATCCGGCGTATGGCCTTGACACCGCGTTCGCAGCGCGCGCTGGCACCTCGGGGCCAGAGGTCATCGTATGCGCCGAGATGGATGCATTGCCCGAGGTCGGCCAGGCCTGTGGGCACAACATCATCGCGACCGCTGGCTTGGGTGCAGGGATCGCGCTCGTCGACCTCGTCGACGATCTCGGGATCCGCCTCACCGTCCTCGGCACCCCTGCCGAGGAACACACCGGGGGAAAGGTTGACCTGATCAACGCGGGAGCCTTCAAGGACGCAGCAGCCTCGATGATGATCCATCCCGGCGTCACCAACGTCGTCGACCCCCAGTTCCTCGCGATCGCACACGTCGAAGTCGACTTCTATGGGAAGCCCTCCCATGCTGCAGCAGCCCCTGCCCTCGGGCGCAACGCACTCGACGCAGCGGTTCTCGCCTACATGAACATCGCCGCGCTCCGCCAGCAGATCCTCGACGACGACCGCATCCACGGCATCATCACGAAGGGCGGAACAGCTCCAAACGTCATCCCCGCTCACACGACGATGGTCTTCAACGTGCGCTCCGGAACGGACGAGCGACTCGATGAGCTGTTCCCGAAGGTCGAAGCGTGCTTCGAAGCAGCCGCGCTCGCGACCGGATGCACATACGAGATCACCGAGTCGGGCCATCGGTACAAGGATCTTCGTACGGACAAGGTGCTCGCTGCGCTGTACGAAGCGAACTCGGCCAAGGCGGGGAGGAAGATGGACAGGCTCGCCGACCTGCCTCCAGAGACCTCGGGGTCGACGGACATGGGCAACGTGTCGCACGAGGTACCTGCCATCCACCCGATGATCGACCTCAACTGCTATCCGATCGTCAACCATCAGCCCGAGTTCGCCGCCCACACGGTCACCGAAGACGGGAAGCGGATCATTCGCGAAGGAGCACTCGCCATGGCATGGACGATCATCGACCTTGCCGAGCAGAGCCGATGGGACGACCTCGGTGCGTACTGACCACGGTACATGCCCAACATGCAGCACCGCGACCCGGTAGATATCGACTGGTCGACGGTCGGGGCCGAAGCTGTCGTTGCCGCACTTGGCTCTCCCCAAGAGGGCCTTGACCACGACGAGGCGGTGGACCGGCTTGAGACGTTCGGACCGAACCGTATCGAGAAGGCCCATGGGCGCAGCAGCGCTGCGATCTTCCTCGACCAGTTCAAGGGGTTCCTCACCTACGTGCTCGTCGCTGCGGCGTCGATCTCCGCATTCCTCGGCGACTGGATCGAAGCGGTAGCCATCATCGCGATCGTGATCCTGAATGCGATCATGGGCTACGTCCAAGAGAGCAGAGCTGAAGCGGCCATGACCGCCCTCAACGAGATGGCCGTTCCGACGGTACGGGTCCGCAGAGATGGCGCACCCGTCGAGATCTCGGCACTCGATCTCGTAGTCGGCGACCGCGTTGTCCTTGAGACCGGCAACATCGTTCCGGCAGACGGCAGGCTCACGATGTCGTCCAATCTGCGAGTCGAAGAGGCGACGCTGACTGGAGAATCTGCGGCCGTATCCAAGGACGCAGCGAAGGTATTCACATCTCCGAGGGCGCTAGCCGAACGAAGCAACATGGTGTACTCGGGAACCGTGGTAACGAGAGGCAGGGGCGAACTCGTCGTCACGGCAACGGGCATGTCGACCGAGATCGGCAAGATCGCAACGATGCTTCAGGGTGTCGCGGACGCTGCCACACCGCTTCAGGAACGACTCGACCACCTTGGCAAGGTCCTTGCCGCGGCAGCAGGCGCACTCGTTGTCGTGCTGTTCATCATGGGAGTCTTCCGGGGCGACGCCCTCGAAACGCTCCTGCTCACATCGGTGAGCCTCGCCGTGGCTGCCATACCGGAGGCGATGCCGGCCGTCGTCACGATCGCCCTGTCTCTCGGAGCGCAACGGATGCTGAAACGCAAGGCGCTCATCCGCAACCTCCCGGCCGTCGAGACGCTCGGATCGGTGAGCGTCATCGGCACGGACAAGACGGGGACACTCACCGAGAACCGCATGACGGCTGTGGTCCTCGATGTTGCTGACGGACACCTTGAGCTCGCACCGGACGCGCCTGCGATCGGCAACGTGCAACCGACGATCACCCTCGCACTGATGATCGGAGTGCTGTGCAACGATGCTGCTCTGACCAGGAGCGATGGCCGATATGCCGCCATCGGCGACCCGACAGAGGGAGCGCTCGTGGTTGCCGGTGCGAAGGCAGGACTGTTGAAACCGCACCTCGAAGGCATCCTGCAACGCGTTGGGGAAGTTCCCTTCGACGCTGCTCGCAAACGGATGACGACGATCCACGCAACCCCGAGAGCAACGACGTCGGTCCCCGATACGCTCGGGTCTCTCTTCGCCGCCTTCGGTGACGACATCCCACCGTTCGTCGCTCTCACGAAAGGAGCCGTCACCGGCCTGATCGAGCATGCAACGAAGGTGTGGGTGAGCGGAGACGTCCGCACACTCGACGCGGAGACTCGAGCGACCATTGCCACGAGCGAGGAAGGGCTCGCGTCACAGGGAATGCGGGTCCTTGGCCTTGCGATCCGCCCGCTCGATGAGCCGACGGCTCATACCGATACCGAGAACGAACTCATCTTCGTCGGCATGTTCGGACTCATCGATCCACCCCGCTCAGCCGTCCCACAGGCGGTCAGGGACACGCGCTCAGCGGGGATCAGGCCTGTGATGATCACAGGAGACCATCCACTCACGGCCCGCCACATCGCCAAGAGCATCGGCATCACCGAACAGGAGACGGTCGTCACCGGGCCAGAGCTCGACGACATGTCACCTGCCGAGCTGAAACGCGCCGCACAGGAGGTCTCCGTGTTCGCACGCGTGTCCCCTGAGCACAAGCTCGAGCTGATCTCCGCCCTGCAGGAGGATGGTGAGCTCGTTGCCATGACCGGAGACGGCGTCAACGACGCACCGGCGCTCAAGAAGGCAGACATCGGCATAGCCATGGGAGTCACCGGAACGGATGTCGCGAAGCAGGCAGCAGACATGGTCCTCCTCGACGACAACTACGCGACGATCGTGGCGGCGGTCGGTGAAGGCCGGGTCATCTACGACAACATCCGGAAGTTCATCGTGTATCTCCTGACGTGCAACACGTCCGAGATCGTCGTCATGATCTTCGGTCCGCTGCTCGGCATGCCGCTCCCGCTCCTCCCCCTCCAGATCCTGTGGATGAACCTCATAACGGACGGGCTTCCCGCCCTTGCACTCGGCGTGGAACCCGCCGAGGACGATGTGATGTCACGTCCGCCACGATCAGCGACGGAGTCGATATTCGGTGGGGGAACGACCCGGTTCATCGTGATATTCGGGATCGTGCTGTCGGTGGTGACGCTCGCAGGTGGATGGTTCCTGTGGCATCCAGGGGGCGGCCAGGAGGACCCTGCATGGCAATCCGTTCTCTTCACGATGCTGATATTCGGGCAGCTTGGCCTCGCCCTTGAGGTTCGCACCCAGAAGCGCTCGTTGTTGTCGGTGGGCCTGTTCACGAACAAGGCGATGCTCGCTGCGGTCGGCATCGGGCTTGCCGCTCATCTCGCTATCGTGTACCTCCCTGCTGCACAACGGGTCTTCGGGACCGTCCCGCTCGGCCCCGCCCACTTCGGGCTCGCTATCGGCGGTGCACTCGTCGTGATGGCATCCGTCGAGGCGTACAAAGCTGTGCTGCGATCCAAGAGCCAGATGGCGAGCAGTCCGCCGTCGAGCATTCGATAGGGCACTGCGATGCGCTCTGCACGGGCCATCGGAGGCATGCTCATCACGTTCGTAGGGGTGGTGTGGGCGCTGCAGGGGTTCGGAGCGTCCTATGTCCCGACGTCGTTCATGACGAAGGCCCCCGAGTGGATCGTCATCGGGATCGGCACCGCAGCCGCTGGCATCTACATAGCTGTGCGCGCGATCACGACGAGCGCCACACGCTCAGATGACTGACCGTCTCTAGAGGATCTGGCTGAGGAACAGCTTCGTACGATCGTGTTGGGGATTCGTGAAGAAGTGCTCGGGTGTCCCTTCCTCGACGATCGTTCCATAGTCGAAGAACATCACCCTGTCCGCGACCTCTCTGGCGAATCCCATCTCATGAGTGACCACGATCATTGTCATACCGGAAGCGGCGAGGTCTTTCATCACGTCGAGTACTTCCTTGATCATCTCGGGGTCGAGGGCTGACGTGGGTTCGTCGAAGAGCATGATCTTCGGCTTCATGGCGAGGGACCTCGCTATGGCCACACGCTGCTGCTGCCCGCCCGAGAGCTGACCCGGGTACTTGTCGGCTTGCTCGGGGATCCCCATCTGTTCGAGCAGCATCATCCCGTATTCCTCTGCCTCTGCCTTGGGCTGCTTGCGCACCCACTGCGGAGCGAGCGTGATGTTGTCGAGCACCGTCAAGTGCGGGAACAGGTTGAACTGCTGGAAGACCATGCCGACCTCGGAACGGATCTTCTCGACGTTCTTTATGTCGTTCGTCAGTTCGATGCCATCGACGATGATCGTGCCCTCCTGATGGGCTTCGAGCCTGTTGATACACCGGATGTAGGTCGACTTTCCGGAGCCTGAAGGCCCGATGATGACCACCACCTCGCGCTCACGAACCGATGCCGTGACGCCCTTGAGCGCCTGAAAGTCACCGAACCACTTCTTGACGCCCTCCGTGACGACGATCGGGTCGCCGAGGGATCTGGCTTGGGTCTCTGCGTTGTCTGACATATTGGCTCCTTGTGCGTTCCCTCTAGCGCTCGCCCACTCCGAGTTTCTTCTCAAGTCGTTGACTCACACGGGAGAATGTGAAAGTGAACATCCAGTACACGGCCGCCGCGAACACGAGCGTCCATTTGATCGATCCGAGGAAGCTGAACGGCTGGGACTGTGAAGGTATGACCTGACGTGCCATGTGCAGGAAGTCGAAGAGCCCCACGATCGTCACAAGCGATGTGTCCTTGAAGAGTGCAATGACCTGGCCGACGAGAGCAGGGATCACGGCCCGCAGAGCCTGAGGAAGCGTGATGAACACCGTCTCTTGGAGCATCGACATGCCGAGAGCCCGCGACGCTTCCCTCTGGCCGGAGTGGATCGATTGGAGACCGCCGCGGACATTCTCCGCCAGGTACGCGGCGGAGAAGAACGTCATCGCCCCTATCGCCCGCATCACACCGCCAAGCGTGATGCCGTCCGGCAACGCTACGGGGAGCATCAGGAAGGCCACCAGGAGCCATGTGATGAGCGGAACGCCGCGGACGAGCTCGATGTAGACCGTCGACATGAGGCGGAAGATCGGCAGGGTCGATGTTCGTGCAAGAGCAAGGATGACACCGATGGGGAAGGACAGCACGATCGATGTGAACGCGAGGACGATCGTGAGCGACAAGCCACCGAGGAAGAACGACCCGGGAACCTCGATCTTGGAATCGGCCGAGATGACGAGCGCGGCGACGGTGATGATCAACGCCGTGGCGACCCATCCGTACAGGAACTTGCGATTCGCGTCGCCTTCACCGCCGAACGTCGGAGCGACGAGCACGAAGATGGCCAGCGCGAGCAGCAGGAACCGAATGGCGAACAGCATCGGGAAGAAGAACGAGGCGAACCCGAGCACAAGGAGGGCACCGCCAAGGACTCTCCCGACTTCCCCTGTCGTAGGCCGCGACGCGAACGCAAGAACCAACCAACCGACAACGGCAAAGCCGACGAACACCGGCAGGTAGACACGCAGCGCTTTGCTGACATCGATGCTCGGATCACGCAGCAGGACGAGCAGGAGAACGGGGAAGCTCAGAACCCACAGCCCGGTGACGATCGTCTTGATGCGACCAGATCCTTCGTGTGGCACAACCCGCAAGAACACGATGTATGCGAGCGCCGCGAGAGCGAAGATGATCGTCCATGGCAGTTTCGTCGACACAGCGATCGCCTGGTGGACGATGATCTGGTTGCCGTCGGCGTCCCTGCCCGGCCATGGGAGCTTGACGATCCACATCAATGCCGTCAGTATCGCAACGCCGACGCCCACGACCGCCATGATGGGGATGATCGGTTCCTTCGCCCGGTCACCGGTGAGGTTTCGAATCCCCCACCCGGCAGCGACGAGGACGATGCCGACGATCAGCCAGGTGATCTTGCCGCCCGCAGAGAACGGTCCGAGAATCGCTCCGCCAATGGCAGCGGTGCCGACACCCATGAGTATCTTCGCCACGTTTCTCGGCTCGGCCATGCCGCCGACCCGCCACAGGGCAAATGACGCCGCCGCGAGGATCACGATGAACGCGACGCTGATCCACACGCGCCACAGTTCCGTCTCTGGATACGCCTGCACCATGAGGAGTCGCATGTTGAACGTCACGGCATCCCATCGGCCGGTGGGATCGAAGACGAAAGCGAGGATCGCTCGATACCCGAGGACGACGATGATCGACGCTATCACGGTCATCACACCGCTCGCAGGCGTGGAGAACAGGTTGTCCTTCAGCCAGATCCGGACGCCCTTGGGAGGCGGTTCCGGTGCGAACTCGAGTTCGGGTGCAATGGTCATGTCGGGCATATCAGCGCACCACCAGCATCATCTTGCGGTTGTAGTAGTTGACAACCGCGGAGATCGTGAGGCTCAGCGTTACGAAGAAAGCCATCCACACGATCACGATCGGCAGCGACTGGCCTGTCTGGTTCATGATCGTGAAACCGACAGCCACGATGTCCGCGTACGCCACCGCGAGGCCGAGCGACGTGTTCTTCGCGAGGTTCAAGTACTGGTTCCCCAACGGGGGGAGGATGATCCGGAATGCCTGTGGCAGGATGATGAGGCGCAGGTACTGAGAACGTCTGAGCCCCATCGCCTGAGAGGCTTCCGTTTGCCCTTTGGGGACAGCGAGGATGCCACCGCGTACGATCTCTGCGATGAACGCTGCAGTGTAGAGGGTCACACCGGTCCAGAGGGCGAAGAATGGAACAGTCACGAGCATGCCCGTCGGCGCGTACTGTGGGATGCCTGATCCCTTGAGCACGACCGCTGGCTTCGAGAACACGAGAGGCCCGCCCTCGCGCACGGCCTGTAGCACACCGTTGACAGGCTCGGGGGGGGATCCTGCGAACGCTGCGGCAAACCAGCCAAGGATGTTACCGAGTGCTGTTCGGATGAGCTCTGCGATC
>CAYLIR010000030.1:0-11861 GCA_964383515.1 uncultured Acidimicrobiaceae bacterium | reverse complement strand
TCGGGTTCCCCGACGGCGACATCGCCCGCTACCTCCACGACATCGACCCTGCCTCCTGAAGCAGTTGCTTTTCTCGCAGAGGTGGACAGGCTCCAGGCGATCGCTGCGGACAACCTCACCCAACTCACCCAGGTGAACGACCAGTGGGAAGCCAAGGACATCGAGTACCCGGCAACCAAGAAAGGCTTCGCCGCTGTTCGGGACGCAACGCTGAGCCTCAAGGACCAGGTCGCAGCCGCAACGGTGCCCGATACCTACCAGGCGGCCTGGGCAGATACGGTGACGGCCGCTGAGGATCTCGCTGCGAAAGCTGCAGCGGTGATCACCGGCCTCGAAGCACCTGACGACGGAACCCTGCGCAGAGAAGCTGTCCAAGCATTCACCGATGCGACAGACGCGTTCAACGTACAGCTCGACGCCGTGCGGGTCCAGACCCCGTAGGCGCAGGTTCTGCCAGTGGGATGTCCGTGAGCATCTACCTCATCGGCGGCGTTGTCCTCACCCTGATGATCGTCGCGGTGGTCGTCCAAGGCTTCCTCGCGTGGTCGACGAAGCGTGGCTGGTTCAAGCACGAACCTCCACCGCAGTAGCCGATCGTCGGATCGCTAGGCGAGCTTGCTGCAGATGGTGTTCGTCATGAGGGCTGCAACGACGTATGGGTCCGCATTGGCATTCGGGCGCCGGTCCTCGATGTAGCCCTTCTTGTCCACAGCCACCATCCAAGGAATGCGCACAGATGCACCGCGGTCCGACACGCCGTAGGAGTACTCCGACCACGGCGCCGTCTCGTGCATGCCTGTGAGCCTGCGCTCGATGCCCGCGCCGTAGTGCTTGACGTGCTCCTGGGCGTTCTCGCCAAGCGCCTCGCAGGCAGCGATGATGGGATCCCATCCTTCACGCATGGCCTTCGTCGAGAAGTTGGTGTGCATCCCGGCACCGTTCCAATCGCCCTCGACAGGCTTCGGGTTGAGTGTGGCCGAGATGTCGTAGTCCTCTGCGATCCTGTAGAGGAGCCAGCGGGCCAGCCAGAGTTGGTCACCGACCTCGACAGTGCCGAGCGGGCCAATCTGGAACTCCCACTGGCCGATCATGACCTCCGCGTTCGTTCCGGAGATCGCAAGCCCAGCTTCCATGCATGCCCACGTGTGGTCCTCGACCACGTCGCGGCCCCAGATCTCGTCCGCACCGATCCCGCAGTAGTAGCCACCCTGGGGAGCGGGGAACCCACCGATCGGCCATCCGTGCGGGCGCCCGTCCTTGTAGAACGTGTACTCCTGCTCGAGGCCGAACCACGGCTCCTGGTCACCGTACTTCTCCTCGGCTTCAACTGCCGCTGCACGCGTGTTGGTCACATGTGGCGTCATGTCCGTGTTGAGCACCTCGCACATGACGAGCACATCGTCACCACCGCGGATCGGATCGGGGACGATCTTGACCGGCCGCAGGACGCAGTCCGAGTTGTCTCCCGGCGCCTGACCTGTCGATGAACCGTCGAATCCCCAGATGGGCGGCTCTGCACCGTCATCGACGATCTTCGTCTTCGAACGGAGAAAGCCGGTTGGCTTGCGTCCGTCGATCCATATGTACTCAGCGCGATACGGCATTGGTCCTCGCAGTTCGTTGATTGCTCTGTCGGTGGCGACGTACGGCGCCACCACCTCCCCATAGGATGCCGGGTTGGGATTTCGAACCGGTAACTGCAATGTGAACGCTCTGTTACAGACGCCCGACGGTCTGGCACATCTCCCGAGAACCAATACAGTACGGACACACGAACATGGAGTTGCCGTGGATCGCCAGAAGGAATACGTATTGAGCACGGTCAAGGAGCGGGGAATCCGCTTCATCCGCCTGTGGTTCACCGATGTCCAGGGATTCCTCAAGTCGTTCGCCATCACTCCTGCCGAGCTTGCCACGGCACTCGAGGAAGGCGTGGCATTCGATGGTTCGGCTATCGACGGCTTCAGCCGTTCACACGAAGCGGACATGCTCGCTCTGCCCGATCCTGCAACCTTCCAGATACTGCCGTTCACGGGCGGCCACGCAGGAGTTGCTCGCATGTTCTGTGACATCGTCACACCGAACGGGAACCCGTTCCCTGGCGACCCGCGCCACGTGCTCAAGCAGACGCTCAATGAGGCTGCAGAGCTCGGCTACTCGTTCTACGTCGCTCCTGAGATCGAGTTCTTCTACTTCAAGGACTCGTCTGCAGAGCCTCATGCGCTCGACCGTGGTGGATACTTCGATCTCACACCGCTCGATGTTGCCCAGGAGTATCGCCGCTCGACGATCGTGGCCCTCGAGAAACTCGGGATCCCTGTCGCATTCAGCCATCATGAGGTTTCGCCGAGCCAACACGAGCTCGACCTGCGACACACGGATGCCTTGACCATGGCGGACACGATCATGACGACGCGGCTCACCGTCAAAGAGGTCGCCCTCGAGCACGGCATCTACGCTACGTTCATGCCCAAGCCGCTCGAAGCGGTCGACGGTTCCGGCATGCATCTCCACCTCTCCCTCTTCAACGGAGACGAGAACGTATTCCACGATCCCACCGGAGAACATGGACTGTCGAAGGAAGCCCACAGCTTCATCGCAGGCCTGCTGCGGCACGCCTCCGAGATAACGGCCGTAACGAACCAGTGGGTGAACTCCTACAAGCGTCTCGTCACGGGGTTCGATGCCCCCATATTCGAAACGTGGGCGCGCAACGACCAGAGCGCGCTCGTTCGGATCCCAGCAACGAAGAAGGGAAAGATCGATTCGACCCGGATCGAGTACCGCTCCCCCGATGCGTCCTGCAACCCGTATCTGGCGCTGTCGGTCATCCTCGCCGCAGGCCTCGCCGGTATCGCACACAACTACGACCTCCCGCCACAGATGGGGTCCGATGTCCTCGCCATGTCGCCGAGCGAGCGTGCAGCGGCCGGTGTGCGGCATATCCCGCGCAATCTCGCCGAGGCCATCGCGGCGATGGAGGGTTCCGATCTCGTGCGTGACACCCTTGGCGATCACGTCTTCGAGTGGTTCCTCAAGAACAAGAAGCGCGAGTGGGCTCAGTACGAGCAGCATGTGTCTCGGTATGAGCTCGAGGAGTACCTACCCCTGCTGTGAGATATGTAGCTGTCTACCCCGATTCCCCTTCGCCGCCGCTCACCGCGGCACTGCTGGCTGCCGGCTACAACCCTGTGCCCATCGACAGTGTCGGCGCCGCATCAGACAAGCAGCCGCCCGTTGGCTGGCACGGGATCGTCGTTGAGCTCGGCAATGACCCTGATACGGCGGCAACGTTCGCTGCGAAGGTCCGCGAAGAACTCGACGTGGACGTGATGCTCGTACTCGATCGAACCTTGACCCACGAACTCGAGCACAGAGAGGGGTTCAACGACTTCATCCTGACACCTATCGACCCTGTGGAGCTCGCGGTACGCCTGTCGCGGTTCGATGCGGATATCTCTGCGGACACATCCGAAGACATCGTGCGGTTCGAGGACCTCGAGCTCAACACGGGTACGTACCAGGCAACGATCGCGGGACGCCCAGTGGACCTCACGTACATGGAGTACGAACTGTTGCGCTTCCTCGTCGAGAACATGAACCGCGTCTGGAGCAGGGAACAGCTCTTGTCGAAGGTATGGGGGTACGACTACTTCGGGGGCTCGCGCACCGTCGATGTGCACATCCGCAGGCTGCGCGCCAAGCTCGGCGAAGAACGAGCATCCTGGATCACCACCGTGCGCTCCGTCGGCTATCGTTTCGGCTGACCCACGCTTTGGGGCTTGACCCAGACAGCGTCAACCAAATTCGATACCTTGCGCGAGGGGGAGGTCGGTTGACCAGTTGATCGTGACGGTCTGGCGCCGCATGTAGGCCTTCCATGCGTCAGACCCCGACTCACGTCCTCCGCCGGTCTCTTTCTCTCCACCGAACGCACCGCCGATCTCGGCACCGGACGTGCCGATGTTGACGTTCGCGATGCCACAGTCTGAGCCCTCAGCGGAGAGGAACCGTTCGGCTGTTCGCAGCGAATCGGTGAAGATCGCTGACGATAGCCCCTGTGGGACGCCGTTCTGTACCTCAAGAGCCTCCTCGAACGAGTCGACTTCGATGAGGTACATGATCGGGCCGAAGGTCTCCTGTTGCACGATCGGTGCGTCCTTGGAGATGCGCATGAGCGTCGGTTCGAAGAAGAACCCCGTGCCCTCGATCTCTGTGCCGCCAACGAGAAGCTCCCCACCTTGCTCCTGGGCGATGGCGATGGCTGCCTTTGTGGTGTCGATCGCCTCCTGGCTGATCATCGGACCGATGAGGACACCGTCGTCGAGCGGATCACCGATGCGGATCTGTCCGTATGCCTTGACGAGCTTGTCGGTGAGTTCATCGATGATGTCGGTGTGGACGATGAGGCGCCGCAGGGATGTGCACCGCTGGCCCGTCGTACCTGCAGCCGAGAACAGCGCACCGCGCACGACAAGTTCGAGGTCGGCATCGTCCATCACGACGATGGCATTGTTGCCACCGAGTTCGAGGAGCGAGCTGCCCAGCCTCTTTGCAACCTCCGTGCCGACCTGCTGCCCCATGCGCACCGAACCGGTGGCTGAGATAAGCGGAAGGCGCTTGTCAGCGACCATCGCTCTCCCCACCGGGTCGACATCGCCGATAGCGAGGTTGAACACACCTTCGAATCCGGTCCCGTCCATCACTTCATGGCAGATGTTCTGTACGGCAACAGCACTGAGGGGAACGATCGGGGACGGCTTCCAGATCATCGTGTCGCCGCACACCGCTGCGAGCAGCGCGTTCCACGACCAGACAGCGACAGGGAAGTTGAACGCCGAGATGATCCCGATGGGGCCGAGAGGATGCCACTGCTCGTACATACGGTGGCGGGGCCGCTCCGATGCGATCGTGAGGCCGTACAGCTGACGTGAAAGGCCAACGGCGAAGTCGGCGATGTCGATCATCTCCTGGACCTCGCCCTCGCCCTCTGCGCGTATCTTGCCCATCTCCATCGAGACGAGCGCACCGAGCGGCTCCTTGTACGACCGCAGCGCATCGCCGATCCTGCGAACGTACTGGCCGCGTTGAGGAGCAGGGACCATACGCCACTCCTCGAAGGCGGCTGTGGATGCGCCAACCGCTGCCTCGTAGTCGTCGATGCTCGCCTGCTGGACAACTCCGATGACCTCCTCGGTCGTTGGGTCGATCGACTCGATCGTCGTTCCATCGCCCGAACGCCAACCGCCCGCGTAGGCTCCGGATGTCACGTCTGCGATACCGAGGGCCTTGAGAACCTGATCACGTTTCATGGGCATGCTCCTTTGCGAGTTCGTAGATAGTGGGCCGATCGGCTATCTGGCGACAATGCACTCAACCTCAACGGCGAAGCCGCCGGGAAGTGCGCCCGCTTCGATGGTCGAGCGGGCTGGCTTGGAAGCGCCGACATACTCGCCGTACACCTGATTGACTGCAGGGAAGTCCGCGATGTCCGCCAGGAAGATCGTCGTCTTGACGATGTCCTCGTATCCAAGGCCGACATCACCGAGGACCGCTCCGATGTTCTTCATCACCTGGTGTGTCTGGGCAGCCACATCGCCGTCGATCGGCGTACCCGTTGCCGGGTCGATCGCGACCATTCCCGAGCAGAACACGAAGCCGTTCGCCTCGGTGAGGATCGAGTACGGTCCGAGTGGCTCCGGACCGTGTGGTGCATCATGAATGATCTTGGGCATGGCAGTACCTCGCGCTCGCGGTCAGTAGTGTGTCATCCGAGTCTACGAGCCGGAGGCAGGCAAGAACCGAGGCCTGGCGATGCCGCGGGCGAGCGCTTCGCCGATCGTACACACACGACGCCCCATCCACGGTCATGGATGTCGCTACCTAGCCGAGATCGAGCGACCAGCGATACTCCTCGGGCACAGGATTCGCACCCTCCCAGACGACGTGGCGGAAGTAGTCGGGGTCAGTGTTTCCCTCTGAGTTGATGAGGAGGATCTGGGAGTCGGGCCCAAGGCCGATCGACTCCTTGAGCTCGCTGTAGCGGGGGAACTCTGCGAGGTACATGAGCGCACCGAGCGTGACAGCCCCCGACTCGCCCGAGACGACGAACGGGTCGCCAGCGAGCGGCGTTGCGTACACCCGCATGCCTTTCGCAGCCACAAAGTCTGGGCATGCGGCGAAGGCATCGACCGTATCCCAGAGCACATCCCATGCGATAGGGTTCGGTTCCCCGCACGCAAGACCAGCCATGATCGTCTGGAGGTCACCGTCGACACTGTGCGGTTCCCCGTCTCCGGCCTTGGCCGATTCGAGGAGGCATTTCGCCTCGGTCGGTTCCACGACGACAACCGTCGGGCGATCCGCGCCGAACCGACGCGAGTAGAAACCGGAGGTTGCAGCCGCGAGCGACCCGACTCCCGCCTGGACAAAGACATGTGTCGGTTTGACGATCCCCGTCCCAGCAAGCTGCTCCTGCGCTTCGGACAGCAACGTGGTGTAGCCCTGCATCACCCACTTCGGGATGTCGGTATAGCCAGGCCAGGACGTATCCGAGATCACCTGCCACCCGTTCGCCTCGGCGTCGACCGATGCCTGGTGGACAGCGGCGTCATAGTTGCCGTCGACGACGCGAACCTCAGCACCGTACTGCTCGATGGCTCGAATACGTGGCAGCGATGTGTCCTTGTGGACATAGACGATCGCCTTGCAATGCAGCTTGGATGCACCCCATGCAACACCACGGCCGTGGTTGCCATCGGTTGCAGTTGCAAACGTGATGTCACCGATCTTCTCTCTGGTTGCCTCGGACACGAGATCGTCGTAGGTCAGGTCTTCGTCTTCGAGACCGAGCTTCGACTTGATGAACTCGTAGATAGCGAAAGACCCGCCAAGTACCTTGAAGGAGTTGAGGTCGAGACGCGCCGACTCGTCTTTGACCCAGATCCCTCCCACGCCGAGCATTGTCGCAAGATGCGGGAGGTTCCGCAGCGGGCTTGGCCTGTAGCCGGGGATCTGCCTGTGGAAACGTTGCACCTCGTTGAAGACGCCCGGCGGGAACATGGAGGCAACTGCCGGACTTGACGAGATGGTGCGTGCGCGCGGGTTGGCCACCCATTCGATGGGCTCAGGGAATGTGTTCATCGGGCAACGATAGCCCGAGTCCATCCACGACAACTATGCCTGAGCGAGCACACCAACCCCGCGATAGCTGGTGGGGATCTTCGTGGTCAGGGAAGCGCGAACCTACGAGAAGCTCTTTCCACAACCACAAGTTCCCCCGGCGTTGGGATTGTCGATGGAGAACCCGGCACCGGCGAGGCCATCGTCTCTGAAGTCGACGATGGCACCGTTGACCATCTCGATGCTTGCACCATCCACGAGGACGCGCACATCCTCGATCTCGGACACGACGTCGCTCGGGTCGATCACGGTATCGAAGTACATGTCGTATGCGTATCCGGAACACCCCGATCGTTTCACTGCGATACGCAGCGACAGGTCAGGATCGCCTTCCGCATCGATGAGTGCCTTGACTTTCGCTGCTGCAGCTGCGGTGAGTGTGACTCCAGGAGCATTCGGCGTGAGCGGGATGTCAACGCGGCGGTTGATGTCTTTGTAGGTCATGGGTTCCTCCGCGTGGGCGGCTGTGTTGGGAACACCATGATAGGGGAAACTCCCAATCGTTTTCACGGAACCCGCCAGCGAACCGCCGTATGCGAGATAGGCTCCCCTCATATGATCACTTCCGATGACGTCATCGCAGCACTTCGGCATGTCGTGGACCCCGAACTCCATACGGACGTCGTCGACCTCGGCATGGTCGGTGACGTGTCTATCGACGATGGCATCGTCACCGTGGAGTTGGCGTTGACGATCGCCAGCTGCCCGATGCGAGGCCAGATCGAATCCGATATCGACCGCAGGGTCGGTGCCCTCCCTGGTGTGGAAGAGGTCGTCATCACGACAACAGTGATGTCCCAGGAGCAGCGGTCGAGGCTCATGGAGCGGGCGCGCATGCACGCGCGTGACAACGCAACGCCGACAGCGGTGAGCCCCGCAACACGCGTGATCGCGGTCAGTTCCGGGAAGGGTGGCGTGGGAAAATCCACCCTGTCGGCGAACCTCGCCATCGCGATCAAGGAACAAGGGCACTCCGTTGGGCTCCTCGACGCCGACATCTGGGGCTTCTCTGCGCCGCGCATCCTCGGCGCCACCGACACACGGCTCGAAGCCAACGAGGACCACAAGATCGTCCCTTCGATGGCGTACGGCATCTACCTTGTATCAACCGGTCTGCTCCTCGACGACGAGGACACGGCGCTCATGTGGCGAGGGCTGATGCTCACAAAGGCGGTTGAGCAGTTCCTCAACGATGTCGCCTGGCCGCAGGATCTCGGCTATCTCATCATCGACATGCCGCCAGGAACGGGCGATGTGCAGATGGCCCTCGCACGGATGCTTCCCCAGGCCGAAATGGCGGTCGTAACAACGCCGCAACTCGCCGCCCAGAAGGTGGCTGCACGCGTCGCGGACATGGCACGTCGTTCCCATATGCCGATCATCGGCGTCATCGAGAACATGGCGGGCTTCACGACGGATGACGGCGAACACTACGCCATCTTCGGCACGGGCGGTGGCAGCGCGCTCGCTGAGAGCCTCGGTGTCCCGCTCCTTGGCGCGGTGCCGATCGATCCCGCACTCGCCTCGGGAGGTGACACGGGGACCCCCGTCGTCGTGGCTCACCCCGACTCGCCGTCGGCTCGTGCCATCACGCAGATCGCTCACACGATCACCGAGATCCTCCCCCCGCTCGCCCTCGACACCTGCGTCGGAAGGCTGGGCAAGCTGATCGACGAACTGGCAACGTCCGAGCGTCCCTAGCGGCGGCAGCGGCCCTATGGCGTTGTGCGGCTTCGGCAGCTCTGCGCTCCTCCTGCTGTGTGGAGGCCGCCGCAACGCTCTGGTAGTTTCGGCCAGCTGCAGCCAGGGCGACGAGCAGCTCCACGCTCATCTGCTTCGAGACTGGTGAGCAGCGGGAGGTCCTGCTCGTTCACAAGCCGCGAGTACATGGCCTGGACGGGCAATCTCAACGAAGGAAGGGGCAGTGAACACTGCCCGCTGGAACCGCTCTGTGAGCGCTTCGAGACCAGCACGTGTCGCACGCCGTCCAGCGCGTGCTTCGTCGACGTCGTGTTGGGTGACATCGACTGTGGCCTGCGCGAATGCTGGAGACACGAACGCCACCATGTCCACCACGACAGTGGTGCGACGTCGACGCACCGTGCTCCTATCTCAGGCGAATCCTCGTGCCGTCTCCCAGCTGCCCGCCGTCGAACCGTACCGCGCCATCAGCGAAGAGCTTGGATACCTGAACCTCGACCTGATGGGTCGCCGCTTCGCGTAGTCCCGGCGGTACCTCGGTGTATACGGCATCCACGATGTCTCCGACTGTCTCGGCACCGCCAGCGATCGCTGCGACGATCTGCCGTTCCCGTTCGAGCCTGTGGTCGATGTAGTCGTTGATCACTCCAGCGGCATCGTCCATCGCGTCGCCGTGCCCAGGTTCGAGTCTCGCCACACCCAGGTCGCGAACGAGGTACAGGCTATCGAGGTACTGCGCTGCATCCTCGATGATGACCGTGGACCCACCCATGATGTGATCGCCGGTGAACAGCACACCATCGATCCGGAAACAGAGGTGATCGGCCGTGTGGCCCGGGGTGTGTACAGCGAGCAGATCGATCGAACCGACACGTATCGTCCCGCCATCGACGACGGTGATATCTGGGACGAACTCAGGACCGGCTTGATACCCGTATACGGGCACACCGAGTTGTTCGGCGAGCGGGTTCGCAAGCGGCGCATGGTCAGAGTGTGTGTGCGTGGCGACCACGGCGACCGGCTGAAGGCCCTCGATAGCTCCGACAATCTCAACGGCATGCGCGGCGATGACGGGGCCAGGATCCAACACCAAGGCTTCCCCCTGGCTTTCGACGATGTACGTGTTCGTTCCTGGGCCCGTGTAGAAACCTGGGTTCGGGGCGAGGATGCGCGTGATCATGTGCGACGCTTGAACTCCGCAGGGACATGGCCCCCTTGCGCTACGACATCACCGAGACGGTCGAGGATGGTCGGATCGCCTTGGGAAGGCCCTGCATCCTCGAAGCCAGGGTCGTCTGGCAGGAGGATCTTCGCCTCCTGATCGCCGACGAAGAGCCGCGGCTCGATGGGCGGAACCGGCGCGATCGCCTCGAGCATCTGCCTCAGGGAAGCGACAGCGTCCTGCGCACTGAGCAGTTCGAGCGTCTTGCGCGTCGGGAATGCAACGTCCCACTCCTCCGCCTCCTCCCGCCGCAGTGCTTCGACAGGAGGTACCCAGGCAACATCGATGAGCTCCTCTTCGTTGAACCGCGGCACGACCTCATCCGTCGCGACGGCCAGGAAGAAGCGGGTATCGAATCGAATCGGGAACACGTTCGGTGTGATCCAGTTCGCGAAGTAGGTGAGCTCCCCGATGGCAAGTTCGTGGGGCGAGGATGCAACGGCCCCGAGCACATCTTCGACGATAGGTGCCGAGAAGGTACCTCCGGTGGTCACCCATATGCCGGTCTCTTCAGCGAGCTCGCGTAGCGCTGCGACCTGCCAGTCGGCAGACCGATCCATTCCCCTCGATACTGCATACGTCGCATCTGCGTCGTCGACGACACCCCCAGGGAACACCCAGGCGCCGGGCATGAACCGAGCCGTGTGCGGCCGTTGGACCATCAGCACCTCGAGGCGGTCACGCTCATGGACGAGACAGACCGTGGACGCCCTTCGCAGATCGCTCATCGCACGACCACCCATCGCGACTCCAACCGATCCACGAACCACCCGCGCAGCCGCTCTCTGAACTGCGGGACCATGAGCAGCAGCCCGACCGCGTCTGTCAGGAACCCCGGCGTGAGCAACAGCGTGCCAGCAACGAGGATCATCGCTCCGTGGGCCAGATGCGTCGTAGGCGACCGCCCTGCCGAGATCTCCCTCCGGATACGTATCCAGGTCTGCCTCCCCTGCCGGGTCACGAGGTACGATCCCACGATCGCCGTGACCAGAACGATGGTGAGCGTCGGCCAGATGCCGATCTGAGACCCAACGACATAGAACAAGCCGATCTCGATGACGGGGATGATGAGGAAGGCGAGGAACAGCCACGTGCGTATGCGCATAGGGTGAAGAGTAGACGGTCTACCCTGCACGCATGGAATTGACCGACCTACCCTCGATCGACGCTCTCTCTGCCAGCCTTGCCGCCACGTTCGAACTCCCGGCGCCACTGATCACCAGTGCTGCGCGCAATGCAGTCGACGCGGCTCGCACGGCGATCCTCCAAGGCGGCGATGCGGACCCCTCAAGCATCGCTCGCGACGTGCTCGACACCATCGCGGCCGCGCACCCGAAGCGGGTCATCAACGCGACGGGAGTCCTCCTGCACACGAACCTTGGCCGTGCGCCGGTCGCCGACCGAACAGCAGAGCAGGCACGGACCATCCTGAGCAGTGCAAGCAACGTCGAGATCGATGTTCGGTCGGGACGTCGCAGCAAGCGACATGGCTACCTCGCAGCACTCCTCCCTCTCGTCACCGGCGCCGAAGCCGGGTTCGCTGTCAACAACAATGCCGGCGCGCTCCTCCTCACCCTTGCGAGCGTCGCCGGATCGGGCGGCAGGGTCGCGGTGAGCCGTGGCGAACTCATCGAGATAGGCGGGGCCTTCCGCCTACCCGACCTCATGGCTGCCAGCGGCGCCGAACTCGTCGAGGTGGGGACGACGCACCGGACCCGACTCGCTGACTACGAGGCGGTTGCCGACAGTGTCGATG
>CAYLIR010000029.1:0-12158 GCA_964383515.1 uncultured Acidimicrobiaceae bacterium | reverse complement strand
GTGTCACCTTGGACCCAGGTACCCAGGTGATACCGACGAGTGGATCGAAGGAGGCCATCTTCTCCACCCCGCTCGCGTTCATCGACAGGGATGCAGGAGACTCCGTCGTGTTCCCTTCCCCCGGGTATCCCGTGTACGAACGAGGATCGGCGTTCGCTGGCGCGGTCCTCGACCGGGTAGTGCTCAGCGGAGATTTCGTCCTCCGTGTGCACGACATCTCGCACGAGGCGTGGGCGAGGGCGCGCCTGGTGTGGACATGCACCCCCCACAACCCGTCTGGCGCCGTGACCGACCGCTCGGACCTCACGGACCTGTACCACCGATCCCGCGAGGCAGGGGCGTTGCTGCTGTCTGACGAGTGCTACGCAGATGTCTATGAGGACGATGCCTATCCCGATGGTCCCACCTCGCTGATCCAGGTCGCAGGACCGCAGATGGCCGGTGCCCTCGTGTACCTGTCGCTGTCGAAACGGTCCGCCATGACCGGGTACCGCTCTGGTGCGATCGTCGGTGACGCCGACGCGATCGCCGCCCTCAAGCAACTCCGCTCGACGACTGGGACAGCGTCTCCTGATTTCATTCAGGGGGCTGCGATCGCTGCGTGGAGCGACGACGAGCATGCCCGTGAGCGTAGGAAGATCTTCACTGCGAAGCGGGCGGTGCTTGCCGAAGCATTCGCAGACGTTGGCATGCAGGTGGTCGGGTCCCGTGCAGGGCTGTACCTGTGGGTACAGGTCGATGACGATGTCGTGACGACGGCGCGGCTCCTCGACCACGGTATCGTCGTGTCGCCGGGGAGGTCGTTCGGCGAAGGCGGAGAAGGCTTCATCCGGCTCGCGCTGGTGCCGGCTCTGGGAGAATGTGCCCAAGCTGGAGAGGCGTTGACGGAGGCTCTGCGATGAGCCTGGGAGGTTCGATGACAGACAGGCAACTGATCGACGGCGCCTATGCGGGAGACGTCGATCTCAAGGACGCTGTGGAAGCGGTGCACGACACCATCGCGCTCCTCGATCGTGGCCAGATCCGCGTCGCTGAGCGACACGGCACTGAATGGATCGTCAACGAGTGGGTGAAGCGAGCGATCATGCTCTACTTCCGCATCACCGATCTCAAACCGATGCAGGCAGGGCCGCTTGAGTACTTCGACAAGATCCCCACCAAGACGGGCCTTGCTGAACAAGGGATCAGGGTCGTGCCCCCCGGTGCGGTCCGCTACGGTGCCTTCTGCGAGCCAGGTGTGGTCATCATGCCTGGATATGTCAACATCGGCGCCTACGTGGGTGCGGGCACCATGGTGGACACGTGGGCGACCGTGGGCTCGTGTGCGCAGATCGGCAGGGACGTCCACCTCAGTGGGGGCGTGGGCATCGGCGGGGTCCTCGAACCGCCGGGTGCCCGTCCCGTCATCGTTGAAGACGGTGCGTTCATCGGTTCACGCAGCATCGTCGTCGAGGGTGTCATCGTCGAGCACGGCGCAGTGCTCGGAGCGAACACGACCATCACGGCATCCACACCGATCATCGATGTGACCGGCACCGAACCTGTCGAAACGCGTGGCAGGGTTCCGGCGAACTCCGTCGTCGTGCCGGGAACCAGACCGAAAGAGTTCCCCGCAGGCTCCTACGATCTGCAGTGCGCGCTGATCATCGGGCGGCGCACCGAATCGACCGACATGAAGACATCGCTCAACGACGCGCTGCGGACGTTCGAGGTGCAGGTATGAGCCTCGTCGATTCCCTTGTCGAGATCGTCAACATCCCGTCGGTCACCCGCAACGAGGCTGAGATCTGCGCTTGGCTGCATGACCGGTACGTCGATCGGTATCCGATCCAGCGCATAGGCAACGCCCTTGTCATCGGTGCACCGGAGCCGGATTCGGACTTCGTCGTGCTGTACGGGCACACCGACACCGTTCCTGTCCAAGGCGATTGGAGAGCCCGGATCGAAGACGACAGGATCGTCGGTCTCGGCACGAGCGACATGAAGGCCGGCCTTGCTGTCATGATGGAACTCCTCGACAACGGTGTGCGTGAGGAGGAAGGAAGCCTCGTGTATGTCTTCTACGATGCCGAGGAGGGGCCAGCGGACGAGAACGGCCTCGAAGATGTTCTCGACACTGCACGATGGCTGACCGGAGCAGATCTGTCGATCGTGCTCGAACCGACGGATCTCAACCTCGAACTCGGCTGCAACGGCGCGATGAATGCGGACATCGTCTTTCGAGGCTCCACGGCGCACTCCGCACGGCCGTGGCTTGGTGAGAACGCCGTCACGAAGGCAGGAGATTGGCTTGCCGCGATGCATCGCAGGAAGCCGGAGCTCGTGGACATCAGCGGTCTTGAATACCGTGAGGTGTTCTCTGTGACGAAAGCCTCCGGTGGGATAGCGAACAACATCATCCCGGGCGAGTTCGTGGTCAACCTCAACTACCGGTTCCCTCCGATCTACTCGATCGAGGAGGCCGAGGAACGTCTCAGGGACGTAGCCAGAGCGGCCGATGAGGTTGTTGTCAAGGATCGTGCACCCTCAGGATCTGTGGACCTCGACCATCCAGGCGTGCAGCGACTCGATGCCCTCATTGGCAGGGAACGCCTTGCAAAGCAAGGCTGGACCGATGTGGCAAGGCTCACGTCGCGTGGCGCTGTTGCCGTCAACTACGGCCCGGGCATCGTCGCACAGGCCCATCAGGTTGGAGAGTACGTCCCGATGGGGAACATGGAGACCGTCTACTCGGTGCTCCACGAGTTCCTCACGTAGCTCCGGCCGACCTGCTCAGAGGGCGCCTTCGCAGGTGCCGGGATCCGGTGGCTGCTCGTACGGATACAGGCGATCCAACGACAGCATCGGGAGGAAGATCGCGACGAGCGGTCCGACGCCGAACGCGAACGCGATGGTGCCGACACCGGCCGTTCCGCCGAGGATGTACCCGACGACGAGGACGGTGATCTCGATCCCTGCCCGTGCGAGAGCGAGATCGATGCCTCGCTTCGCGAGGCCGGTCATGAGCCCGTCTCGCGGGCCAGGGCCGAGGCCTGCACCGATGTAGAGGCCGGATCCGATCGCGATGATGAGGGTCCCTCCTGCCATGAGCACCCATCGCAGCCACATGGCGGAGACCGCATCGGGGAGCAACCACAGGCTCGCATCGACGACGAGGCCGATCGTGGCGACGTTGAGCAGTGTGCCGATGCCAACGCGTTCGCGAAGCGGAACCCACACCAGGAGAACGAGAACGCCTGTCATGATGCCGACCCTGCCGATGGGTATCCCCGTGCGCCTCGATATGCCCTGGTGGAACACCTCCCACGGTGAGAGCCCGAGGTTGGCGATGACCATGGTCGCGATGCCGATACCGAACAGGACAAGTCCGAGGATCAGCCGTGGCAGGCGCGTGGCGAGTTCATGCCTGGACGGTGTGGGAAGCATGCCGGAAGGCTAGGAGCATGTTCGCCTCGAGCGCGTAGCTCGGTACCATCGGGGGATGCCTGTTGAAATTGATATCGCAAAGGTCGCGCATCTCGCCCGCATCACCCTCACTTCCGAGGAGCTCGAGACGTACGGCAGCCAGTTGCTCGACATCCTTGAGCATGCAGAACGGGTACAGGCGCTCCCGACAGAGGGTGTGGCGCCCACATCCCATCCGCTCCCGATGGTCAACGGATTCCGGTCAGACGAGGTGGGCGAGTGCCTGGTGCCGGAGTCCTTTCTGAGCCAGGCGCCCGATGCCGAAGACGGGCGTTTCCGGGTCCCGAGGATCCTCTGACATGGCTGATCTCGCGGATCTCACGATCGTCGAAGCCGGGCGTGGGCTGCGTTCCGGCGACTTCTCGGCGGTGGACCTGCTCGACGCCTCCGTACAACGGGCAACCGTCACCGAGCCACATCTGCATTCGTATCTGACGATGGACCACGATGGGGCGAGGGCGGCGGCCGTCGCAGCGGACGAAGCGTTCGCTGTAGGCAGCGACCTCGGGCCCCTGCAGGGCATCCCCGTCGCGCTCAAGGACAACATGTGCACGCTCGGCGTCGAAACGACCGCAGCGTCGAAGATGCTCTCAGGCTGGAAGCCACCCTACGACGGAACGGCGGTTGCACGACTGCGCTCCCATGGTGCCGTCATCACCGGCAAGACGAACCTCGACGAGTTCGCCATGGGTTCGTCCACCGAGAACTCCGCCTATGGGGAGACGCGCAACCCATGGGACACGAATCGGGTACCCGGAGGATCGTCGGGTGGGTCTGCGGCCGTCACCGCAGCCGGATCGGTCTATGGAGCGTTCGGATCGGACACGGGTGGATCCATCCGCCAGCCAGCAGCGTTCTGTGGCATCGTCGGGATGAAGCCCACGTACGGCATCGTGTCGCGCTACGGCCTCATCGCGTTCGCGTCTTCGCTCGACCAGATCGGTCCGTTCTCACGCACCGTTCGCGATTCGGTTGCTCTCCTCGAGGCCGTAGCCGGATGGGACCGTTTCGATGCCACGAGCATCAACGCGCCCGTACCGAACTTCGGAGGTTCGCTCGACGCTGGCGTTGACGGCCTGACGATCGGCATCGTCGCCGAGCTCATGGGCGAGGGCATCGACCCACAGATCAGGGCAGCCACACGTGCCACCGCGGACAAGCTCGCAGACGCTGGCGCACGGATCGTGGAAGTCTCGCTGCCTTCGACGGAGTACGCGTTGTCTGCGTACTACCTGATCGCGCCTGCAGAGTGCTCTGCCAACCTCGCGCGGCTCGACGGTGTGCGCTACGGGCACCGCTCGAGCGTCGAGGGGACTACCGAGGAGATGATGGGCCACTCGCGCGCCGAGGGCTTCGGCCCCGAAGTGACACGACGCATCCTGTTGGGGACCTACGCCCTGTCGGCGGGATACTACGACGCCTTCTACGGCCAAGCACAGAAGGTGCGAACACTGGTGCGCCAGGATTTCACCACAGCGTACGACCAGGTGGATGTGTTGATCTCTCCGACAACGCCGACGACAGCGTTCACCGTGGGGGAGAAGTCGACAGACCCGATCGCGATGTACTACTCGGATGTCTGCACGATCCCTTCGAACCTCGCAGGTGACCCAGCCATATCGATCCCCGTGGGTCTCGACGACAAGGGGCTCCCGATCGGGTTCCAGATCATGGCCCCGTCCCTTGGAGAAGAGACGATGTACCGAGTTGCTGCAGAGGTCGAACGTCTCGTCGCATTCGGCACACGACCTGCCCTCGCAACATCGGAGGTGGCACCATCATGACCGATTGGGAAGCCGTCATCGGGATCGAGACCCACGTCGAGCTCTCGACGAAGTCGAAGATGTTCTGCTCATGCCCAACCGAGTTCGGAGACGATCCGAACACAGCGGTGTGTCCGGTGTGCCTTGCCCTGCCCGGTGCCCTGCCTGTGCCGAACGAGAAAGCGATCGAGGGCATCATCAAGATCGGCATGGCACTCGACTGCTCCATCAACGAATCCTCGCTGTTCTACCGCAAGAACTACTTCTACCCGGACCTCCCGAAGAACTATCAGATCAGCCAGTACACGTTCCCGGTGTGCGAGCACGGATCGCTCACTGTGGACGTCAACGGTGAACCGACGGTCGTCGGCATCACCAGGGTCCACATGGAAGAGGACACAGGCAAGAGCACTCACATCGGCGACGGGGGCGGGCGTATCCATGGTGCAGACCACACACTGCTCGACTTCAACAGGGCTGGCGTTCCGCTCGTCGAAGTGGTGACGGAGCCTGACATCACCTCTGCAGACCAGGCGCGTGCGTACGGGGCGGAACTCCAGCGCATCGTGTTGGCGCTCGGTGTCTCGGATGCAAAGCTCGAATCGGGATCGATGCGTTTCGATGCCAACGTTTCGGTGCGTCCTGTCGGTGCGACGACGCTTGGCACGAGAACCGAGACGAAGAACGTGAACTCGCTGCGGTCGCTCCAGCGGGCGATCGCCTACGAGATCGATCGGCAGATCGAGGTGCTCGAAGCCGGTGGCACGATCGTACAGGAGACCAGGCACTGGAACGAGGACACAGGGAAGACGACGGCGATGCGCACGAAGGAAGAGTCCGAGGACTACCGGTACTTCCAGGATCCTGACCTGCTCCCGCTCGAAGTGACCACGGAGTGGCAGGACGAGATCCGTGCGACCATAGGGGAGTTGCCAGCTCAGGCGCGGGCCAGGTTCATGTCCAGTGGTGTCGATGCAGAGACCGCTTCGATTCTCGTCGACGACGACGACCTTGCAACGATGTTCACCGAGACCGTGACGCGTGAGGTGTCGGGGAGGCTCGTCGGTATCTGGCTCACCGGCGAGGTCATCGCGTACCTGCGCCGCAACGAGACCGAACTTGCTCAGACGGGCCTCACCGCAGACCACCTCGCAGCACTCGCTGGGATGGTCGACGGTGGAGATCTGTCGTCGTCGGCTGCCAAAGAGGTGCTCGTCGCCGTTCTCGACGGCGAGGGGGCACCCGCCGAGATCGCAGATGCACGCGACCTGCGCCAGGTGTCGGACGCTGGGGCCATCGAGGCAGCAGTTGATGCTGTCCTCACAGAGCACGCCGACGCTGCCGACAAGATCCGTTCGGGCGACATGAAGCCCTTCGGGTTCCTCATCGGCCAGGTGATGCGCCACATGGGTGGCAAGGCGGATCCGAGCGTCGTCAGGCAGGTGCTCCAGTCGAGGATGTCAGACGCCTGAGGCTCAGACGCGCTACATACCCCATGTGAACTGCCAACTGTAGGGTGATCGCGTCTACCGTTCCCGTCATGGAGTACCTCTGGAACGTCATGCTCGACGCTTTCGGGTACCTGCGCGACTTCGGGCCTGACCTCAGGTCGATCATCTTGCTCACCCTCGTTGTGTCGCTGCTCGCGACAGCGATCGGGGCGGGCCTGGGGGTCCCCGTGGGCGTTTGGCTCGCACGCGCGGGGTTCCGCGGTCGATCGCTCGTCATGGGCGCCGTCAACGTCGGCATGGGGTTGCCACCGGTGCTCGCTGGCTTGTTCGTGCTGCTCCTGCTGTGGGGAGAGGGACCGCTCGGAGGCCTCGGCCTCCTCTTCACACCAACAGCCATGGTCATCGTCCAGAGCGTCCTCGCGTTCCCGATCGCCGTCGGTGTAACGGTTGCCGCCGTTTCCGGTATGTCGCCTGCAGCAACGGAGCAGATCGCAGCACTCAGGCTCGGGTCGTTCCAACGCTTCGAACTGATCGTGTCTGAGGCGAGGCCAGGCATCATCGCCGCTGTTGCCGCGGCATTCGGAAGGGTCATCGCGGAAGTCGGAGCCGTGCTCATCGTTGGCGGCAACATCGCAGGCGAAACGAGGGTGCTTACCACTGCCATCGTCCAGGAGTCGCGTCAGGCGCGTTTCGGTGCCGCAGTCGGCCTCGGCATCGTCTTGTTGCTGCTGTCGATAGCCGTCAACGGCCTCTTGACCTGGATCCAGGAACGGAGCGTTGCACGTGGTTGACACATTCGAGTTCCCAGGACTGCGGTTCCCGCCAGACGGTTCGGTCATCGATGGCCTGGATCTCTCCATCGGGGACAGCGAACGTGTCGTCCTCTATGGGCCGAACGGTGGCGGGAAATCCACGATCGTGCGCCTGATCGCAGGAACGATCGGTGAACACGCGGCCGGTACCGATACCGCCTACCTTCCCCAGACGCCACACATGTTCCGAGGCTCCGTCTCACGCAACCTCGAACTCGGCCTCGACGAAGCGGAACGAGCTACCGCGCGGGCCATCGCGGCCGAGCTCGGCGTCGCCGGCATCCTCGACACCAACGCACGGGCACTGTCTGGTGGACAGGCACAACGCGTCGCGTTGGCTCGCACACTCGCGTCGCGGGCGCCGCTCGTGCTGCTCGATGAGCCGCTTGCACCCATCAACGCGGCAGACAGGGATGGTGTCGCGTGGCTTATCAGGGAGCGCACATCCCAACGTGCGCTGCTGTGCGTGACACACTCGATCGAGACGGTTGTGGCTCTGGGCGACCGGCTCATGATCGTCGGTGGGGGCACGGTGCTCCAGGACGGCACGCCTGGAGAGGTCCTCAACAACCCTGCATCGGACGCTGTTGCCAGGATCGTCGGCGTGGGGAACGTCATCGAGGGGGATGTCACCGACTCCGGTGACGGCATGGCATCCATCGACTGTGGAGCATTCGCGCTCATGGTCGTCGTCGATGCCGCAGTCGGGGACACCGTCAGGGTCAGGTTCGGCGCTGAGACCGTCGCCCTGTACACAGATCCTCCAAGTGGGGGCTCACAGCGCAACGCGATCCGCGGGACGGTTCGAACCATCGTCGAACGCGGCAGGCTGCTCGACGTGATCGTCGACGCTGGCGTCCCCGTCGCGGCACTCGTGACACCCGGTGCCCTGGACGCGCTCGCGATCGGCGTGGGAGATCCGGTGTGGGTGGCCATCAAGACGGCGTCCCTGCACGCGACCGTGATCAGCCGATGAGGCGCCTCCTGGCTGTCGCTGTGATCGGCATGCTTGCCGTTTCTGCTTGCGCCTCATCTGGCCGCGAGCGGGTGGTGGTTGCGGCGGGAACGACCGTTGTGGATTCTGGGCTGATCGAGCGCCTCGTGGACGTGTACGAGTCCACGGGGGGAAGCGGCGCCATCGATGTGATCGGCCTCTCGTCTCAGCAGTCACTCGTCTATGCGGCAGCGGGGAACGCCGACGTGACGATCACGCATGAACCGGGCCTGCTTGCATCCTTTCGTGCGGAGAACCCACAGGCCGTATCCGCACCTGTGTTCACGAGCCGATTCGTGTACGTGTCCGCACCCGGCCTGGCGTTCCCGCGTCCGACCGTCGAATCGATCCTTGAGACCGTCGCGGCAGACGCCATCACGTTCGTTTCGCGTGATGACGGCTCTGGCACGTATGCCAAGGAGCAGGCGATGTGGCGGTCGGCTGGCATCGACCCGTCGGGTGCGCCGTGGTACATCCGCACAGGTACCGGAATGGGCGATACGTTGCTCGTCACCGCCCAGCGCAACGGAGTCACACTCGCCGAGGAGGGCGCGTACCTCGCCGCTTCGGACGACCTGTCGCTCGTACCGGCAGATGATGGCACAGATGAACGGCTCACCAACCCGTACACCGTCACCCTCGTGGACCCTGCAGGCAACGATGCAGCCGTCGAGTTCTTCGCATGGCTGACATCGCCACCTGGCAGGGATGCGATATCGACGGTCAACAACGAGCTGTTCGGAACACAGGTGTACCGGTTGCCGTAGAAGCCGCCGGCGCCCGAGTTCTCTGTGATGCCGTGGCAATGGCATCATGGGGGCGTCAACGAGCAGGAGTGAACGTGGCCCGTCACAAGGTGGTCATCGCAGAACAGATCGCAGAAGCAGGTATCGAGGCGTTGCGCGAGACATGTGACGTTGCGGTGATCATCGGCGAGGGCAGGGACCGCCTCATGGATGAGCTCGCCACAGCGTCCGCCCTGATCGTGCGGTCCGCGACTTCGGTCGACGAGGAGATGATCGCGAGCGCACCGCACCTTGCCGTGATCGGCAGGGCAGGGATCGGGGTGGACAACATCGATATCGAGGCAGCGACGCGCTACGGCGTCATGGTCGTGAACGCACCCGACGCGAACACGATCTCGGCTGCAGAGCACACGATGGCGTTGATCCTCGCCCAAGCGCGCCACATCGCACGGGCAGATCTCTCCCTTCGGGAGCATCGATGGGACCGCAAGGAGTTTGTAGGCATAGAGCTCTACGGCAAAACGCTCGGCATCCTCGGGCTTGGCAAGATCGGGACCTATGTTGCGCAGCGGGCTGCCGCGTTCGGGATGAAGATGATCGCGTACGATCCGTACGTGTCGACGGACAGGGCGAGGCGCCTCGACATCGACCTGATGCCACTTGACGATGTCCTCAGCGCCGCCGATGTCATCACGGTCCACCTTCCACGCACAGCCCAGACGGAGGGCATGATCGACGCGGAAGCGATCGCCAAGATGAAAGATGGCGTGCTCATCGTGAACGTGGCCCGCGGCGGCATCGTGTCGGAGGCTGACCTCGCAGACGCGATCGTTGCGGGGAAGGTTGCCGGTGCGGCTGTTGACGTGTTCGATACGGAGCCCAAGACGGATAGTCCGTTGTTCGAGCTTCCTGAGGTCACCGTGACGCCGCATCTCGGTGCGAGCACGGTCGAGGCCCAGGACAAAGCCGGGGTGTCGGTTGCGGAGTCGGTCGCCGAAGCATTGGATGGTGAGATGGTGCTCAGCGCGGTCAATGTCGATCTCGGCCCTCCGGCAACCCCGATGTTGACGCCCTATCTCAAGCTCACGGAACAGCTGGGGAGGATCTTCACTGCGCTCGCGAAGGGGCTCCCCGACGAACTGACAGTGACGGTACGAGGGGAACTCGCCGAGGAACCGACCAAGCCGATCGTCCTATCTGCCCTCAAGGGCGTGATGGCCGCCGTTTCGGAGATTCCGGTGTCGTACGTGAACGCCCCGCACCTCGCCGAGAGCCACGGGATAGCTGTTGTTTCCCAGTCCCAACTCGATGTCGAGGACTACCAGTCCGTCATCAGGCTCTCCGGTGAGGTCAACGGGAGGCAGAGGACGATCGCTGGAACCTACATGGAGCGCAAAGGCGCTGTGCTCGTCGGTGTCGACGGGTACGCGATCGAGGTGCCGCTCACCCAGTACATGCTGCTTGTGCGCAACGATGACACCCCGGGTTGCATCGGGAGGGTCGGGATGTACCTCGGCGAGCGGGGCTACAACATCTCCGACATGGTCGTGGGCCGTAAGCCCGGCGGTGTCGGAGCGATGATGGGGATCGCCCTCGACACCCCGATGTCCGACGAAGACGTTCCTGGCATCCTCACCCTCGCTGGCATCGGCGCCACCCGCTACATCGACCTCACCTGACCCGTGACGCCCTGAACCCAGGGTTCTCCGCTGTGTATATAGCGCTGTGAGCCCACGGAACGGTTGACGCCCTGAACCCAGGGTTCTCCGCTGTGTATATGGCGCTGTGAGCCCACGGAACGGTTGAGGATCAGGGCTCTGGCAATTGGAGGCGCTATGTGGCACCTTATGGGAGTGCATCCCGACCGATCCATAGCAATGCTTGCAGTGCGCCAAGGCGGCGTTGTGCGGAACATGCAGGCGTTCGAGCGCGGCTTTACTAGGGGTCAGATCGACCAGCGAGTCAGAGACGGTCGCTGGCGGTCGATTGGGCGCTTCGGATACCGCATCATCGAGATGGACGGTCTGCAGAATCTCGTCAGGGCGGCTGTTGCGGTGTTGCCGAACGCCGTTGTTTCGCACGAGGCTGCAGCGGAGATACACGGATTCTCCAGGATGCCGAAGGGGAGAGCATCCGTCAGCGTCCATACGCAGACAACACACCAGTTTCCGGGTGTCGTGGTTCATCGGTGTCACGACTTGGTTGAGGATCACATTGTTGATGTTTCTGGTCTTCCTGTCACTTCGATTCCGAGAACCATCGTCGATCTTTCGCCACACATCTCCGTCCGGCATCTCTCCGCCGTCCTCGCGTCGCTGGTTACGGAACGGCGAGTTGCGACCAACGAAGTCCAAGCGGTGGTGCGTCAAGTCGCTCGCCGCGGAAAGCCGGGCATCCAGAACATGCGAGCGGTGCTTGCTGAATGGGATGCCGGGCCACGAGACGGCACTGTGCTCGAGCGAGCTGGTGCATCGCTCCTGCGATCACGGGGGATTCCAGAGCCGCAGTTCGAATTCCCCATGCCTTGGAACCCTGCCCGTCGCTTCGACGTCGCTTTCCCTCACGCGAAGTTGGCCATCGAGTGGGATTCTCGTCGATGGCACCAACTGTTCGATGCATTTGCGTCAGACCGACAGAGAGATCGCGAGGCGTTGCTTCACGGCTGGCGGGTTGTACGCTTCACCTGGGCGGATGTCACTGAGCGTCCCGGCGAGGTTGCCGATGCCGTTCGACGCCTGCTCAATCTGCGCTGATCTCACTCGTCAGGCTCCGTTCTGTGGGCTGTTGGCGTCATATAGGGCGCCGAGAACCCTGGGTTCAGGGCGTCACCTATCGTTGGGGGATGCACAGGTATGTCGCGTCGGGGTTCGGGGTTGGGTTGATCCCATCGCGGCTGTGGGGGTCGGACAACGGTGCGGGGACCTTCG
>CAYLIR010000028.1:0-12344 GCA_964383515.1 uncultured Acidimicrobiaceae bacterium | reverse complement strand
TGCGCCGATCCTGGCAACGGCTGCAGCGTTCTTGATCGTGTACTACGGGCCTCGTTTGATCGCGAGACCATGGCTGCGTGCAGCCGTGATCGTCATGTTCGTAGCTGCGTTCGCAGCGGCAGTTGTTGGTGGCGCTTTCGGTGCCTTCCTCAACAAGGTCGCCCCGATCGTCTGACACCGGAAGGAGAATGAGAACATGATCACTGATTTCAAGCCCGGTCGCCACGACGATGTGGGCGTGGCTCCAGAACTCGAAGGTCTTCACCTCGAGGACAAACCGGACGGCCCCGCCGCCGCTGCGATGATCGCTGCAGGCGTCGGCGTATTCGTCCTCGGCTTGCTGACGACGGGTGCCGTCATCAGCAGCGGCCTCAAGAGCTTCCTCGCCTGGTGGGAGTGGGGCCAGGGCGTTGGACCGCTCGCAGGCAAGGCCACGCTTGCTGTCCTTGTCTGGCTCATTTGCTGGGGGATCCTCAACGCCCTGTGGAAGAACAAGGACGCGGATCTCAAGAAAGCGTTCAACATCGGGCTCGTCCTTGGCATCCTCGGTGCCATCATGACGTTCCCGCTGTTCTTCGATATCTTCCACCACTGATGCAACGATCGCGCCGCGCCGACTCCGTATCCGCATATGCGATCGGAGTCGGCGTTGGCCTGGTCGCCCTCGAAGTGACATGGCTGGTGCTCAACAGGATCGTGTCGTTCGTATGGGATCCCCCGACAGGGCCTACCGTTGCGTTCCTGTCAGCGATCGTCGTCGGCTTCGTCGTTTCCGTGGTCGCAGGCAGACGCCTGGCGCGATCCGTCGATACCTCCCTGCCGAGAGCAGAGGATCAGCCGGAGCCCTCGTCGACCTCGTAGATGCGGTCGATGTAGCGGAGCATGAGTTCACGCACCGCTCCCCGTGCGGGGAACGTTGCGGCCATCCCGTACATGGGTGCCGCACCCGTTGCAGCCCCTCCTCCTGCACGCCGCGTTTCGTCTACTGCCAGACGGAGATCGTGCAGGAACCTCTCCGCGGTCCCTGGCGTCGTATGGCGTAGTGTGAGCGCGATATGGACGGCGGGAGGGTGGTGGAGCCCGTTGAGACTCCATCCCCTGACTGCCATCTGGGCCATCACCTCGTAGATGTCTACTTCGTCCGAGGTGAAGGCAATCACCCACAGTGGGTCTCCGAGGACACGCAGGCCGGGAATGTCCGTGATGCCAGTGCGGATCTCACTCGCTGTCTCGAGGAGCGCTTTCGTCGCAGCGAGATACCCGTCTTCGCCGACGGAAACCAATGCTGCCCATGCTGTGGCGACGAGCGCGCCGGGACGACTGCCAGCGAGTGTGGGGGAGTAGTAGAGGCCACCTGGCCACTCCGTGGCCACATGGAACTGGTGCCGCCTGAGGTCCCGTCCCCGGTAGAGGACAACAGACGTTCCCTTGGCGCCATACCCATACTTGTGCGTGTCGGCCGAGATCGAGGTGACGCCATGCACGCGAAAATCGAACGGTGGGACGTCGTAGCCGAGCATCTCGGCCCAGGGCAGCACGAACCCACCGAGGCACGCATCCGTGTGGAAGCCGATGCCGCGTTCGGCGGCCATTGCTGCCAGGTCGGCGATGGGATCGACGATGCCATGGGGGAAAGACGGCGCTGAAGCAGCGACGACGACGGTGCGCCTCGTGAGTGCATTCGCCATCGCTTCTACGTTTGCTGCATAGTCGTCGCCGACCGGCACACGTACCTGCTCGTAGCCGAAGTACGCTGCCGCCTTGTCGAAGGCGACGTGGGCAGAATCGGGAATCACCATCTGTGGTCGAGATCTGTGTGCCTTGTCCCGATAGGCCTTCATAGCCATGATGATGGACTCTGTCCCCCCTGAGGTGACCGTGCCAACGATCTCATCCCCGCGGTCGTGCGCAGCGTCGGCGCCGAGCATGTGCGCTGTCATGGCGACGATCTCAGATTCGAACTTCATCCCGGATGGCCAGAGGTCCAGGTGCAGCGGGTTGGACTGGGAGTGCAGGGCGTACACCCTGTTGAGAAGATCGATGTGCTGACGGTCTCCGTGATACACGGCACCCGAGGCATATCCCTCTGCCCACTGGCGCTTTTCAGCATCTGCCAGTGCTCTGATGTCTTCAAGGATGGCGGTGTGATCGACGCCGTTGGAAGGAATGCGTGTGTATATGGCGGTGTCAACCCTGGGTGCGGCGTGTGGGGCGCTTTCGAGGATGGAGGCGTACTTGGCTTCCATGGCTGTTCGCAGCGCGGGGATCTTCGCGGCACCGCCGAAGAAGGCGGATGCGATACGCCGGGGGAGCCTGCCGATGAGGTTCTGTGCTCGCTGTCGGGTTCCCATGGGTGCCTATCTGTTGAGACGGCGATAGATGCTGCGGTTCGCCTTGTGGATGCTACGGAACGTGCGATACATCGTGTCGTAGACGTCTTTGTGCACGGCGCTGGGCTCATGTGTCGATGCTGTGGGGACGAGGGTGTCCATCTCTTCCCATGCAACGGTGCCGAGTGCAGCATGCCCGAGCAGGCCAGCCCCACGAGCATTCACCCATATCGGGTCTGCGCGTCGGATGACGACGCGGTCGAGGACGTCGGCATGGATCTGCGCCCACAGTTCAGACTGGGCTCCGCCGCCGACCATCGCGATGTGGTCGAGTCGTTGTTTCGTAAAGCGCTCGACCGTCTCGAGCAACCATCTGGTGTTGTAGGCGACACCTTCGAGAACCGCACGGACCATCTCTGGTTGTCCAGTATCGAGCGATTGGTTGAAGAATCCCCCTCGCAAGCTCGCATCCTCCACGGGCGTGCGTTCACCGTAGAGCCACGGTGTGAAGACGACGCCGTTGGATCCGGGCGGAACGGATGCGGCGACCTCGGTGAGCTCGGCATACAGGCCGTCGTCGAGCGTACGCTGCGGGTGGAGTACACCGGCGAACCAGCTCACTGCCTTTCCCGCGGTCTCCTGTTCGTTGGCGACGATCCATCGACCGGGGATCGGAGCGGGCAGTGATGCGACCGAGTGGATGAGGTCGGTCTTCTTGTAGGGAACATGACAGCTGAGCCACGACGAGGTGCCGATGTAGAGGTGCGCGGCATGGTCTCTGACCGTTCCCGCGCCGATAGCTGCCGAATGCACGTCGGGTGTTCCGCCGATGACGGGTGTCCCCTGGGGTATGCCGAGTTGGTCGGCTGCAGACGTGGTGATGCCGCCGATGACATCGGTGGCGCGGCACAGTGTCGGGAGTTGTGACCGCCTAAGGCCTGCGTCGGCGAGGAGCGTGTCGTCGTACTGGACGGCGTCGGGGTCCCTGTTGTCGGTGAGCCAATGCAGGGCGATGGAGTCGTATGTGGCCTTCGGGATGCCCGTGAGCCGAAGGTTGATGTAGTCCTTCGGCTCAAGGAACGCGTGCGCTGCTGCGTAGACGTCGGGCTGTTCGTGGCGCAGGTAGAGGATGTGGGCGATCGGGTCCTTGCCCGCGCCTGACGGGGCGCCACCGGTGAGGGCGATCCATCGGCGGATGCGCCGAGGGTTGTATCCCTGTACCTTGAGGCGCCCGGGGGAGGTCAGCTCTCGCAGGTACTGAGCCCCGCGCGCATCCATCCAGATGATGGCGTTACCTATGGCGTCACCGTGGCTGTCGACGGCGACCGTTCCCGACCATTGCGTCGTGACCGAAACGGCGGCGATGCGGGCGTCGGGAACGTTTGCAAGCGTCGCCCGTGTTGCCTCTACGATGGCATCCCACCACGCGTGTGGATCCTGCTCAGCTCCACCGCCGTCAACGAGTAGGAGATCCACAGAGCTCGATGCTCTCGCTCTCAGCGATCCATCCGCCGATACGAGTGCAACCTTTGGCCCTGACGTGCCGAGATCGATAGCGAGAACGTAGCCTGGCGATTCCACGTCGCCCAGCGTACCTGCACCATCCCGCGTAGGTTCCGTGGATCCGAGTGCCATGTCTCCCGAGCGAGGCGAGTATCAGACGTTGAAGCGGAAGTGCATGACGTCGCCTTCAGCGACGACGTAGTCCTTGCCCTCGATACGCCACTTGCCGGCTTCTTTGGCCCCGGCCTCACCGGCGAACGCTATGTAGTCATCGTAGGCGATGACTTCCGCCTTGATGAATCCGTGCTCGAAGTCTGTATGGATCACGCCCGCAGCTTGCGGGGCGGTAGCGCCCGTGGTGATCGTCCACGCCCGAACCTCTGGTTCACCGGCGGTGAAGTACGTCGATAGGCCGAGGAGATCGTATGCGGCACGGATCACCTTGTGAAGGCCTGGTTCGTCAAGGCCGTACTCCGCGAGCATCTCCGACCGATCCGCTTCATCGAGCGATGCCAACTCAGCTTCGAGGGCGCCGCAGATCGTGACGACCGGTGCGCCTTCAGCGTCGGCGATCTCGCGGACGACGTCGACCAGCGCATTGTCGCCCAGGCCGTCTTCATTGACGTTCGCGATGTACATCGTCGGTTTGGCTGTCAACAGGAACAGGTCCCGGACGATCGGGCGCTCGGCCTCGCTGAACACCATCGTGCGCACGGGATCACCGCCACTGAGGTGGTTGTCGATTCGCTCGAGCACACCAACGGCTGCCTTGGCGCCCTTGTCTCCAGAGCGCGCCTTCCTGGTCTGCTTGTCGAGTGCCTTGGCAACCGTCTCAAGGTCAGCGAGGGCGAGTTCGGTGTTGATCGTGGCAACATCGCTTGCCGGATCGACCCTGCCGCTGACATGGATGACGTTGTCATCTTCGAAACAGCGCACGACGTGCGCAATGGCATCCGTCTCACGAATGTGGCCGAGGAACGTGTTGCCGAGGCCTTCACCGCCGGAGGCACCTGCAACCAGTCCAGCGATGTCGACGAACTCGACGACCGTGGGGACAACCTTCTTGGGTGCAACGATCGCAGCGAGAGCATCGAGCCGCGGGTCGGGAACGGTCGCTATGCCACCGTTGGGGTCGATGGTGGTGAACGGATAGTTCTCCGCTGCTATCTCGCCTCCGGTGAGGGCATTGAACAGGGTCGACTTGCCAACGTTGGGCAATCCGACGATGCCGCAGGTGATGGCCATGAGGTGCTCCTGGAACGCGAATCGGGAGTTGGTCAAGGGTCGGACCGGGGATGGTGCACAGCCGCGGAACCGCCCAGAGGGTACGCCTTGGCGGAACCTATGATCGCCTGCATGGTGCTCAGACCCCTTGCCGCGGTTGTGATGGTCGCGGTGTTCGCCTCCGCCTGTTCCACAGCAGGGAACGTTGCACCAACGGCAACGCTTGGTGAGGTCGACGGCGTTGTCGCCCGCACCATTCCCACGTCGGGAGTGCTCGGCACATCGGTTGCTGACGTATCACTTCCCGACGTGGCCGCCGATGGGAAGCCCATGCAGTTCGTCGGCCCCGAAGATGGGGTCCTCGTCGTGTATTTCGGATACACGTTCTGCCCCGACGTATGCCCCACAACGCTCGCAGATCTTCGCGCAGCCCTCCGCGATCTCGGTCCGGACGCTGACCGAGTGGAGGTAGCGATGGCGACGATCGATCCGGGTCGGGACACCGCTGCAGTGCTCACTGCCTACTTGCGCTCGTTCATCCGCGATGGTCACCCGCTGCGAACCGAAGATGACGAACGGTTGCGAGCAGCTGCAGATGCCTTCGGCGTCCAGTACTCCGTGATCGACGGGCTGAACGGCACAACGGAAGTGACACACTCTGCGTTCCTGTTCGCTGTCGATGACACCGGTGAGATCCGAGCGATATGGCCGTTCGGCGTGGACGCAGCGACGATCGCTGCCGACATCCGCGAGTTGCTCGCTGCATCGTGAGCGCGAAACCGTGAACTGAGTCGCGAAAGAATCCTCTCTCAAGAGTCTTGCAACGCGGTCGCGATGCGAGTTCTCTCAGAGTAGGGGGTGATCGCGATGACGCTGGAAGGCCCATTCGGAGACCGAAGAGACATGGATCCGTTCAGCCATCCCGACCTTGAACGCCTCGGTCGCGCCCTCCGCGACCGCCTCGACGAGACGCTGATAGCCGAGCAGACGGCAGCCCGGTCGGCAGCAAGGAGGAGAAGGACGTTGCGCGATGCTCTCCTCGAGTCAGAGGATCGCGTGGACACCATTGTGGTGTGTGCGACCGACGGCCACACGTACCGAGGCATCGTTGCGGCCGTCGGGGCCGATCATGTGGTGCTCGAAGACGATCACAGATCGATGCAGATCGCGATCGCGCACATCGTCTCACTCGGTGTGCTCTGATGGCTGTCCTCGAGCATGTCCGGCCACTTGTCCTTCCCCTCAGTTGGCTCGATCGCCGCACGTTGGTAGGCATCTTGCTGGCGGCGCTTGCGGGAGCGATCGTCCTGACCGTCACCCGCCCGGAACCGACGGTACCGGTTCTCGTCGCGGGCAGCGACCTTCCCGCAGGCACACCCCTGTCGGAACTCGATGTCGCGTACCGCAACGTTGCTTCGTCCATTGGGCTCGTGGAAGGCGACAGCGTGGGCGAGCTTGCATCCTGGACCCTCAGCGTTCCCCTCGCTGCCGGTGAGCCGATCGCCCCATCGTTGCTGGTCGCCCCACAGATAGGCGCGGCACCTGATGCCGTCGCCTTGACCCTTGAGCGTTCCCACGCGGTACAGGGCCAACTGTCACGAGGCGACACCGTGGACATCCTGCTGACCACGCCTGGCGACGCGTCAGCGCAACCACGAACGGTTGTCGTGGCATCAGGCGTCTACATCCTCGATGCTCAGATGGGCGAGGCGGGCCTGGACGCGGACCGGGTCGACGTTGTGCTCGCCGTTGACAGCAAGCTCGCTGTGGCGCTAGCGACCGCGCGGGCATCTGGGACACTCGATCTTGTCCGGGTGGCACCATGAGCGTGCGCGTCGCAACCGTGCTGTCTGCCCGCGAGTGGGAGCCGAACCTTGTAGCCCACGCACACGACACAGCGTCGATACGCATCGTGTTGCGGGCGTTCCAGCCGTCCGACCTGGAGTCGCGTGCTGCCGACATCGACGTGGTCGTGGCCGGCGGTGACGTATCGTGGGTGACACCGCATCAGGTCACGACATGGAAGCGTCTCGGTCTGGGTGTCATTGGCGTGATCCCGCCAGGAGACAGGCCAGCCAGCGATCTGTTGACGCTCGGGGGTGCAGACGAGGTCGTGCCCGACACGGTCGATGCACAGTCGCTCGTCCAGGCGATCCGGTTCGTTGCACCTCGGGTGGTGGCGCCAGCGAGCAGAGACCTGGGGACAGTGACGGTCGTTGCGGGGGCCAGAGGAGCCCCGGGGTGTACCGAGATAGCCCTCGCCTACGCGCTGTCGCGTTCGGTGCCCGTGTCGGCCGTCCTCATCGATCTCGACATCGCCGCACCCGCCATTGCGGTGCGACTCGGCCTTGCTCCGAGGCCCGACCTCGCGGATGTAGCGGAGGCCGTGCGGATCGACGGTGCATTCGATCACAGCAACGCACATGTGTTCGAGCGACTGTCGGTCGTCACCGGATCCCATCGCAAGGGGCAGTCCGGTGTCACCGAGACGATGGTCCACGGTGTGGTCGATGCAGCGAGGGGGGCGTTCGATGAGGCGATCCTCGACATGGGTGCGATAGCGCCAGGCAACAGCGTTGCCGCGCAAGCAGACAGGGCCATCATCGTCGTGGATGCATCGGCGATCGGCATCGTGCGTGCTGCGCAGCTGACGGCGGAGTGGATGGGCCCCACACCGTACATCGTGGTGAACCGAGTCAACGCCCGTGGATCGGCAGATGCTGTCACTGCTGTTCGGCAATGGACCGGTCTCGAGCCGGTTGCGGTGATCCCCGATCACTACAAGGTCCGTCGTGCGACGCTGGCAGCGCGTCGGCCTCATGCACGGCTGTGCAAAGCGATGGCAGGGCTCGGTGGACCGTGACGATGGTGCCCGCCCCAGCGCGCTATGGCTATCTGGGAGAGCTTCTCGATGACCCGCTCGTCGAGGAGATCATCGTGATCGGCGGAGAACGAACCTTCATCGTGCGCAACGGCATCAAGGAACTGGTGAATGTCGTTGTGGACGCTTCGACGGTGCGCAGGATCGCAGATCAGCTCCTTGCAGGCACAGGGCGCCGGGTCGACATAGCGCATCCGATCGTCTCCGCGCAGCTTCCTGACGGGAGTCGCGTCCACATCACCGGTCCACCCGTGACGCATGCGGATCGCATGAACATCCAGATACGAAAGTTCGTGGTCACCGCGGTGAACATCGCTGACCTCGTCGACAAGGGAACGGTGACTCGCCAAGCGGCTGCACTCATGCGAGATGCCATGACCGCCGATGCAACGATCCTCGTTGCCGGTGCGCCAGGTGCAGGGAAGACGACGCTCGTCAACTGCCTACTCAGGGAGGTTCCGCCGGCCAAACGGGTCGTCACCTGCGAAGAGGTGTTCGAGATCGACGTCGATCTTCCCGATCTCACCCAGATGCAGACGAGAGACGCGGGCCTCGACGGCGGTGCAGAGATCACGTTGCGCGATCTCGTGCGTGAAGCGCTGCGGCAACGGCCGGATCGCATCGTCGTGGGGGAGGTGCGGGGGCCGGAAGCGCTCGACATGTTGCTCGCCCTCAACGCGGGGTGCTCCGGCCTGGCGACGATCCACGCCAACTCGGCGAGTGACGCACTCGAGAAGCTCGTGTCGTACGGCGTCCTAGCCGGTGACAACATCGGCGTATCGTTCCTGAGAAGAACGATCGCATCGGTCGTGGATGTCGTCGTGTACCTCAAACGGACGAATCACGGACGTCGCGTCCATGAGATCCTTGCGGTTCCAGAACAGCTCGATGCGAATGTCTTCACCGTGTCGCCGCTCTTCGCGCTGCGTGACGGAATGCTCGAGTGGGTCGGTCACGGTGCGCCGACGCCAGGGTCATGGCGGGTGTGACGTGAGGGGTATCGCTGTCATGCTCGCCGCTTCGTCGGCATGGGTGCTTGCCACCGCCAGAGTTCCGAGCCTCGGCTTCCGCATCACGGTCTCCGTCCGGACGATCGCTCTCGGTGTCGCGGCGTCCTGCGCAACGGTGTTCGTCATGTACGGGTTCCTCGGAACGCTCATCCCCGCCATAGCTCTTGGGCTGCTCGCAGCGTCGGCCCCGCTCGCGTTCGAACGGGCTCGCCGCACGAAGAGGATGCAGGCGCAGATGGAACAGTGGCCAGACGCGCTCGCCCACATACGGGCGAGCATCAACGCGGGACAAACGCTGCCAGATGCGCTCATCGGTGCATGTCGCATGGTCGGAGGGTCGCTCGGGTTGTTCGCAGAGGAGATCCGCGCTGAGGTGGAGTTCGGAGGCGGATTCACTTCTGCGCTCGCAACGATGCGCAGCGCGCTGGACGATCCCGTGTCCGACAGGGTGCTCGGCACGCTCCGGGTCGCGCATACGGTCGGAGGACACCGCGTCGGCGATGTGCTCTCTACGCTGCACCGGTCGGTTGCAGACGATCTGCGGCTGCGAAGGGCACACGACGCCGCGCTGACGGAGCAGCGATGGACCGCCGGGGTTGCGCTCGTTGCACCATGGGCTCTGCTCGTTCTATCGATCGCTACGAACCCGCAGGCATCGCACGCTTTCGACACGCATGAGGGCGCTATGGTCGTCGGGCTTGGGTTCCTGGCCACAGGAGCGGGGTGGCTGCTCGCAAAGCGGTCAGCACGACTGTCCGAGCCGCCACGGTTGTTCCGATGACATGGATCGCCGCGATCGCCGCTTCGGTAGCTGTGCTGTTGCTCGTCACGAGGGCGGAGCGAACCTCGCTATCGGCCGCTGCGCGCGACTACCTGGTCGCGCCTGTCGTCGATGAGCCGGCGCCTACTGGTGTGCCGAGAGACCTCGGGTTCGTCCCATGGGCCATCGCGGGCACAGTGGTCGGGCTCCTCCTCGCACAAGGCGATCTCTTCCTGTCTGGCGCAGGCAGGTCGGCGCCTGCGCTCGGGACACTCGGCGGAGCTGGGGGATGGCTGCTCTGGTCGTCGCGACGCACGTCCGCCCGGGAGCGAACGGCCCTGCGGCTTCGCCACGAGCTGCCCGTCGTTGCCGACGCGATAGCGCTGCACGCGATCGCAGGAGAGTCGGTTTCCTCAGCGCTCTCGGGCATCGTCGAGCAGACGTCCGGCGTGGCAGCCAGCGAATTCGCCGCTGCGTTGGAGATGCACAGCAGCGGGGAGAGCCTCATCGAGTCGCTTGGCCATGCGAAGGCGACGACAGCCCACCCAGAGGCAGCACGGCTGTACGACGTACTGATCCACGCCCATGGATCAGGTGGAAGGCTCTCCGCAGCGCTTGCAGAGCTCGCTATGGACTTCCGGTCATCGATCGCAAGTGATCTCACGTCAGAGGGCGGGAAGCGGGCCATCACGAGCTATGGGCCAGTCCTCGCGCTGATGGTCCCCACCGCACTGCTGTTCCTGCTCTATCCAACACTTCTGGGCCTGCGCGCACTCTCCGGTGCGCCGTGAACCAGCGATCCGAAGGAGGGATCAATCATGTGGAAAGACGAACGAGGCGCGACCACTGTCGAGTGGCTTGGATTGGCGACGATCGCCGTGCTGGTGATCGCGCTACTTCTGCCCCAGGTGCGTGCAACCGCAGGGGACGTATGGAACAACGTTGCAAGCCAGTTCAACGGCTTCTTCGGCTGAACGACGGCTCGACGACGATCGAAGGACTCGTGGCGATGGGCGTGTTCTTTCTGCTCATCGCCGTGGTCGTCCAGCTCGGGTTCCTCGTCATCGCGCGTTCGGCAGTGTCGGCAGCGATGGAGGGAGCGGCGCGGAGGGCGGCGGCACCGAACGCTGACGTGATCACAGAGAAGCAACGCCTCGACGCCGAGATCGCAACGGTCGTCCCCGGCATCGAGATCGTCGATACCAGCGTCGATCGCTCTCGCGAGGAGGTCACGGTGAAAGCGACCTTCGTGTGGACGCCGCCGGGTCCCGACCTGGTCCCGATCAGGTTCACGATGGAGCGCGCCCATGCCCGAGTGGTGCCGCCGTGAGGGGTGAACGCGGAACCGCGCTGATCGAAATGCTCGTACTCGGGTTCGCTGTCGTCCTGATCGTCCTGCCTGTGCTATCGACGGTGGCACGGGTCATCGATGCCAATGCCGCGGTGTCGAACGCGGCGCGAGACAGTGCTGCGTGGGTCGCACGGCACGGTACGGCGTGGAGCGGAGCTGCCGATGGCATCGTCGTGGAGACCACCGTGAGCGATGGTGTCGCCACGTCGACGGCTCGCGCAACGGTGACCCTCGTCGGTGTTGGCGGTCTCGGCGTTGAAAGGGACGTCGTAGCGACGTTCGCTGCTCCGATCAGCCCCTATAGGAGTGGACGGTGAGAGAGGAGCGAGGATCGATGTTGCCTGCATTCGGCGGTCTCCTGTTCGTCGCTTTCGTGCTGTTGTCGCTGTCGGTGGAGGTCGGGCTACTCGGTGTCGCGTATCGTGACGCAGCGTCGATCACCGACCTGGCAGCAGAAGCGGGTGCCGCGATGGTCGATGTCGAGGCGCTGCATGGAGGGGAGACGCTTGTCGATCCCGATGGTGCCCGTGCTGAGGTGCGCGCTGAGCTTTCTCGCTTGGGCGTCTCGCTAGGGGAGGCCTCTGTCGAGGTTACACCCTACCGGGTGTGCGTTGCGCTCTCGCGACGTCACCCGGTGAAAGCGCTTGGCTACCTCGCTGTCGGTGCGGTCCAGATCGAGGTGACGGGATGCGCCGAGCCGGCAACGGGGTGAAGCGGCGGTAGTGTTGTCGGGGTGATCGATGAACAACTCACCACAGACACCCTGAGCAGCCTCATCGAGGCATCGGACCTTGCTGGGTTGACGCGCTACGTAGACGGCGTGTGCGCGAGGTCCGAGTGGGCTCAGCTCACCGTCGTGCGTGATCGATGCAACGAAGCTGTCGAGCGTGGCAAACAGGTGTGGGCGATCGCCCAGTTCGCTGAGTACCGCATGGCACTCGAAGCACCCGCAGACATGGCGGGTACGGTCATGTCGGACGGCCGGGGACGGTTCGCCCTCGGCCCGCTGTGGGAGGTTGCTGCTTCGACGCACACATGGGAGGAGCTCGAACCGCACGTCTCCGTGCCGACCGTGCGTGCGATGATCGCCCACGAGCGTTCCATCCGGGGAGAGACTGTCGATGCGTCTGCGGTCGACGAGCGTGTCCTCGAGATTCCCGTGGGGATCCAGCCGTGGGAGCCGGTCTACCCGGTTGCCGACTACCAGTCCGACAGAGCAACGTTTCCCGACGACATCTTCGATCTCCCCATGGAGTGGATCGACCTGCCAGACCCGGTCGAACAG